>JAFAZL010000607.1 GCA_019239815.1 Acidobacteriota bacterium | reverse complement strand
TCTCCCTATCGCTCGGGGACCAGCTCCGAGAGTGTCCCTACGTTGTAGCCCCTTCCGCCCCTAGACACAAGCCAGACTCACGCTCATCGCAATCGGTTTCCCCTGGGTGCCGCACCCTCAGGTGTCAGAGGGTGCGGATTTTTCGCTCCATATCCTCGCATCGTCTGCCTGGCACGAACCCTCAACTTTCGCTCTCCGGACTCTGTGTTGAAATTTCTTGTGGCGCGCGAACCCCAAGCAACCAACTCACCGCGCGCCACCTCCAAAGGCGTATACTCCTCCCAACCCACCCAACCGAATGGAGGCTTCATGGCTGTTCGCACGCGCGTAGCGCTCCTTGCGATTCTTCTTCCTGCCCTCGCCCTCTCCATCGCCGCAGCCAAGAAGAAACCCCAAGTTCCCGACTACATCATGAAAGCCCGCACCATCTGCGTCATCATCGATCCCGACGCAGGTACATCGATGACCGATCCTCTTGCCAACAAGACCGCTCAAGACGATGTTGAGCGAGCCTTCATGAGTTGGGGCCGCTTTCAGCTCGTTCAGGAACCCGGTCGCGCCGACCTAGTCATCGTCGTCCGTAAGGGCGCCGGTAAGCCGGTGGACCGCACCATCGGCAACCTGCCCACCAACGACCGCCCAGTCACCGTTCAACAGACCGACAACGCCATCCGCCTTGGCGGTCAAAAAGGACGCGCGCCCGGCTCGCCCGATCAGACCATGCCGCAAGACACCCGCCCCGAACAGCAAACCGAAGTCGGCACCGCCGTCGCTCAAGACAGCTTCGTCGTCTACGGTCCCGGCAACGGCGCCGGCCCCGACATGGGATCTAGACCCGGCGCCACCCTCACTGACCGCAACATCGGCTGGCGCTCGATGGGCAAAAATCTCCTGAAGTCCCCAGAAGTCCCCGCCGTGAGCGACTTCCGCAAAGCCATCGAAGAAACCGAAAAAGCCCAGCAACAACAAAAGAAACCCTAGCCCTCGCTTTGAGTGCGTTCCCTTTGTAGGGGCGGGGCTTGCCCCGCCCTCGATCCGTCCCGCAACCAATCCTCCACGAACCTCGGCGCCCTCAGAGCGCCTCTGCGTTAGAATCTTCACTGCCCTAATCTCAGTCTCAGCCCCGCATTCGAAAGTACCAGAACGTTATCTATGTTGACAAAGTAAACATCTCGTGCTACTCTACCTCGTGACCCTACCAGTTCACCCGCGACTTAGTATTTCTAACTCATTCAAAACCCGCACAAATCGAAATCTCACTCACGTAACCCGCCTGAAATCACATCCTTGCGTATTTTCACAAGATAACTCCGTTAGATTCACATCCTTGCGCAAAAACCCTAGGGGGTGGGTCAATCTATTCCCAAAACGGGAATCGCAGCGGTTCCTCTCTTCCGCCAAACTTGCCGTATCATCATCTTGGAGAAACTCTCGAGGTACCCATGCCTGAAGCCGTAATCGTTTCCGCAGTTCGCACTCCTGTTGGTCGCGCCTACAAAGGTTCCCTGCGCTCCACGCGCCCCGACGATCTCGCAGCGCTCGCCATCAAAGAAGCTCTCGCTCGAGTCCCCGGCCTCGACGCCAAAGAAATCGATGACGTGATTCTCGGCTGCGCCATGCCCGAAGGCGAACAAGGCATGAACGTCGCCCGGATCGCGGCCCTCCGCGCCGGCTTGCCCGTCGAAACTTCCGCGATGACTATCAATCGCTTTTGCTCTTCCGGGCTGCAAGCCATCGCTCTCGCTGCCGAACGCATCCGCGGCGGCTCGTCCGACGTCATCGTCGCCGGTGGCACCGAGTCGATGTCGATGGTCCCGATGGGTGGAAACAAAATCTCGCCGAATCCCTGGCTCGTCGATCACTATCCCGACGCTTATATCAACATGGGTCTCGGCACCGAAAACATCGCCAAGAAGTACGGCATCACTCGCGAGCAAGCCGATCAGTTCGCCGCCGAATCACATCGCAAAGCGATCGCCGCCATCGCCGAAGGAAAATTCGCCGACGAAACAATTCCCGTCGAAGTGAAAGTTACTTCAGTTCCGACAAATGGAAACGGTGCGGCGAACGGAAAATCGAAGCCCGTGAAGGCATCGACGCAAACATTCGTATTCAGTGCCGACGAACTCCCGCGCGCCGACACGTCACTGGAAATCCTGGCCAAACTCAAACCGGCCTTCCACGTCGCAGGCACCGTAACAGCGGGCAACAGCTCGCCCATGAGCGACGGCGCCGCCGCATGTGTTGTCATGAGCGACGCGCGGGCCAAGTCACTCGGCTTGAAACCGTTGCTGCGGTTTGTTTCGTACGCGACCGGCGGCGTTCCACCCGAAGAATTCGGCATGGGCCCAGTCGCGGCGATTCCAAAGGCTCTGAAGCTGGCAAGCCTCTCGCTGAACGACATCGCCGTGATTGAGCTGAACGAAGCCTTCGCCGC
>JAFAZL010000679.1 GCA_019239815.1 Acidobacteriota bacterium | reverse complement strand
CGCTGATCCACACCGGGCGTCCGTGGATGGCGTATTACATGTTCCCGTATCCGAGCACGATGCAGATCTGGCCGCAGTTCCGCAGCCCGCTCATCTGGGACGTGTTCGCGGTTTCCACGTACGGTACGGTTTCGGCGCTGTTCTGGTTTGTCGGCTTGATTCCTGACCTGGCAACTCTGCGCGATCATGCGATTGGCAAACCGAAGCAGATCATTTACGGGATGCTCGCGCTCGGTTGGCGCGGTTCGGCGCGTCACTGGCACCGCTACCAGTCGGCGTACCTCCTGCTTGCCGGCCTGGCGACGCCGCTGGTGCTCTCCGTCCACACCGTCGTGAGCTTCGACTTCGCAGTGGCCATCGTTCCCGGGTGGCACACGACGATCTTCCCGCCGTACTTCGTCGCCGGCGCCATCTATTCAGGCTTCGCGATGGTGTTAACCATCGCCATTCCTCTGCGCGCTGCTTACGGTCTCGAGGACTTCATCACTATGCGGCACCTCGAGAACATGGCGAAGGTCATGCTCGCCACCGGTTTGATCGTGGCCTACGGGTACTTCTTCGAGTTCTTTCTGTCGCTTTACAGCGGCAACAAGTTTGACGTCTTCCTTGTGCAGCAGCGGTTGCACGGACCGTACAACTACTATTACTTCGCTCTGATCTTGTGCAACATCATCACCCCGCAGTTGCTGTGGTTCCAGAAGGTGCGGACCAATGTGGCTGCGCTGTTCGTCATGTCGCTGGTCATCAACCTGGGCATGTGGCTCGAGCGTTTCGTCATCGTTGTCATCAGCTTGACGCGCGACTTTATGCCATCGGCGTGGGGCCGTTACTCGGCAACAATCTGGGATTACGCCACATTCGTTGGCACACTGGGTTTGTTCACCATGCTGCTCTTCCTTTTCGTGCGTGTTCTGCCGGCAATCTCCATTGCTGAGATGCGCGAACTTGTGCACCAAACGTCCGAGGAACACGAATGATCGAACATCGCTCACACACGTATGGCGTGCTGGGTGAGTTCGACACCGAGCACCAGTTGTGCCACGCGGCACGCGCAGCGCGCCAAGCCGGTTGGGAAAAGATCGAAGGCTACACACCATTTCCAGTTGAAGATCTGAACGACGCGCTTGGGCTGAAACGCAATCTCGTCCCTCTCATTACGTTGATCGGCGGACTTTGCGGTGGACTCGGCGGCTTCTTCTTCCAGTATTGGGTCAACCTTTACGCCTACCCGATGAATATCGCTGGTCGACCGCTCAATAGCTGGCCTGCGTTCATCCCGGTCACATTCGAGTTGACGGTGCTTGGGGCTTCGCTTTCCGCCGTTTTCGGAATGCTCGCGTTGAACAAGCTGCCGGAACCGTATCATCCACTGTTCAATGTTGAGCGCTTTGTGAAGCACGCAACGACCGACAAATTCTTCCTGTGCATCGAGGCGCGGGACAAAAAATTCAACGTGGAAGAAGCCAGGCGCTTCTTCGAAAGCGTGCATGCGACGAACATCAGCGAGGTGCAGGATGATTAGGCCTGCACACATTGCATTGTTGGCGGTCGCGTTCTCTGCGCTTCTCGTGGGTTGCAGCCTCAAACAAGACATGGCGCTCCAGCCGAAAAATCGACCGCTGTCACCGTCGGACTTTTTTACCGACGGCCGCTCGGAGCGACCCATCCTCGAAAATACGGTCCGCCGTGGTGCGTTAGCCGATGATGCTCTGACGATTCCCAAGGAATCGAATGCGTTTCCGCTGCCTGTAAACCAGGAATTGCTCGAGCGTGGCGAGGGACGCTACAAGATTTTCTGCACGCCGTGCCACGGTCTACAGGGCGACGGCAACGGCATGGTTGCGATCCGCGGCATGAAGCACCCGCCGACCTATCATCAGACGCGCCTCCGCGAAGCACCGAACGGGTACTTTTACGACGTAATCACCAACGGCTTCGGCCAAATGCTGAGTTACTCGGCGCAGATACCACCGCGTGATCGTTGGGCAATCATCGCCTACGTGCGCGCTCTGCAATTGAGCCGCAACGCCAAGGTTTCGGAATTGCCGGCAAGTTTGCGCGAAGAACTCGCGCACCCCCATCCAGCCGCCGCACCGGCGAAAAGCAAAGGAGCGAAGGAATGACCGCGCAGGATTTCAAGGCGCCCGAAAGCGTCAGCCGCCTGCAACAACGCGCGCTCATTGTGGGCATTATAGGCGTTGTGCTTTGCATCATCGGGTACGTGAAAGCGCCGCAGAGCATGTTGCAGTCCTATCTGATGGCCTTCCTGCTGGTGCTCGGTCTGTCGCTCGGATCGCTGGGCCTTTTGATGCTCCAGCATTTGACCAGCGGCTATTGGGGCATTGTGATTCGTCGGCCGCTTGAGTCGGCGACACGCGCGCTTCCGTTCTTGTTCATCCTCTTCGCGCCCTTGTTCTTCGGGTTCCGTTCTCTATACGGTGCCTGGTTGAACGCGCCTCCTCCCGGCCATGAGGGTGCGTTATCGGATTTCCAGCAACACTATCTGACACCGGGTTGGTTCCACATTCGGGCGATCGTCTATTTTGCGGTGTGGCTACTGCTGACGTGGATCTTCAATGCGTGGTCTCGTCGCCAGGATATCGATCGCGACGATCGCCTACTGCGCCGCAACCTGAAGATGCTGGCCGGTCCCGGTATCATTCTCTATGTATTCGCGATGTCGTTCGCCGCAATCGACTGGGTGATGTCCTTGTCGCCTCACTGGGCGTCGACCATCTACGGGTTTATCTATGTGGCCGGGCAATTGATTTCATCGATGTCGGTGATGATCTGCGTGGTCGTGTTGCTGTCGCGGGCGCCGGTTTTTGCCGGTGTGCTCAAGCCCCGCTATTTGCACGATTGCGGAAAGCTGCTTCTGGCGTTCGTGATGTTGTGGGCGTACTTCAGTTTCTCGCAATTGCTGATTATATGGTCCGGAAACGCCCCTGAGGAGATCAGCTTCTATCGTTCGCGGCTCTACGGCGAGTGGGGATATGTCTCGGTGTTCATCCTGATCTTCCATTTCTTTGTGCCATTTTTCCTGCTGCTGTCGCGCGATTTGAAGCGGAACTCTTCGGCGCTGCCGAAGATCGCAGCCTGGTTGATTTTCATGCGGCTCGTCGATTTGTACTGGTATAGCCGGCCGGAGTTCACGCCGAACGCCCTTCCAACGATTTGGGACCTGGCGGCCGCGTTGGCCTTGGGCGGATTGTGGCTTTTCGTGTTCGCATGGCAGCTGCAAAAAATGCCACTTTTGCCATTGGGTGAGCCGAAGCTCGAAGATTTCTTGGAGCCCCATGAGCACTAATATTCACAATGGCGCCGCGGGCGAAGAGCCTCGGCACGACGATGTCGCCTTTGAACCGGCCGACGTCCATCCGGCTACAATCTATTGGTATCTCGGCGCGCTCGCAGTCGCGGTCGTCCTCTCATACGTTATCTGTATATTTGTGCTGCGGGTTACGACCAAAATCGCGGTCGATTACGACACGCCGCCGCCCGCTATCCGCCAAGAAATGGGTGCTTCGTACGACGCGCTGCCGCCTGAGCCGCGCTTGCAGGGTGTGCCGGGCCATACCGAAGATCCCCAAGCTGACCTGCGCGGCAAACGCGAGGCCGACGAAAAGGCCAACGAAACCACCGGTTGGATCGATCAAAACGCGGGTATCGCTCAGATTCCAGTTTCCGAGGCGATGAAGATCATTGCTGAGAAAGGATTGCCGGGCGCGCCAGGCTCGGCAGAGAAGAAGTAGGGATGAAGCAAGTTCACACCATTGCGAAGTGGGCCGCCATGCTGTCGCTGGCTTTGAGTCTGGCGGGGGCCGCGGCCGTTTCCGCGCAGACGGTTCCCGACAATGTCGGTGCACCGGCTTCGGGGCTCCCGCAAGCACTAAAAAATGTCGGTTTCGAGCCACCGCTCAACGGTCAGATGCCGATGGCGCTTCAATTCAAAGATGAAACCGGGCGCGATGTCGCTTTCGGCGACTATTTCCACGGCAAGCCAGTGCTTCTCGCGCTGGTCTATTACGGCTGCCCAATGCTCTGTAACCAGGTCGAACAGGGCGTGGTTGGTTCACTGAAGATGCTTTCTTTCAATCCTGGCTCAGATTACGAGGTCGTATTCGTAAGCTTCGATCCGCGCGAATCATCAGAAATGGCGGCGCAAAAGAAAACGTCAGCGCTCTCGCACTTTGGCCGTCCTCAGACCGCCTCCGGCTGGCACTTCCTCACCGGTTCAAAAGATTCAATCGACGCATTGACCCAAGCGGCGAACTTTCGCTACTCGTTCGACGCGAAAACGAACATTTTCGCGCACGCGAGCGGCATCATGCTGTTGACGCCTGACGGACGTATTTCGCGCTACTTCTACGGGATCGAATATCCGTCGCGCGACATGCGACTCGGCCTGATCGATGCGTCCGCCGGCAAGATCGGCTCGCCGATCGACCATCTTTTGCTGTACTGCTTCCAGTACGATCCGTCCACCGCGCGCTACAGCGCGACGATTCTTCGCATCGTTCGTATTGGCGGGCTGCTTACGATTTTTACGATCGTCGCGGGGATATTGATCTTCCGCCGGCGCGATCACGCGCTTGACACGAAAGCGCAAGGAGCACACTAGAGCCGTGCAGTCGCAACTACCACTGTATCCGGAGCAGGCGTCCAACTTCGCTCCCAGCGTCGACGGCCTGATGGTGTACATCACCGCCATCTGTTTCTTCTTCGCGGTTGCCATCACGATCGCGGTCATCTACTTCTTCTTCAAGTACAAACGTAAGACGCCGGGTGAAATCGGGGTTCCAATCCACGGCGACATGCGCCTCGAGACCATTTGGCTCGTCGTGCCGCTGCTTCTTGCTCTCACGATGTTTGCGGGCGGTGCCGTGATTTACGTGGATTACCGACGCGCTCCGCTCGACACGCTCGATATTTATGTCATCGGCAAGCAGTGGATGTGGAAGGCGCAGCAGCCCACTGGCATGCGCGAAATCAACGAGCTCCACGTTCCCGTCGGCCGAAACGTGAAGCTGATCCTCGCCAGCGAGGACGTCATCCACAATTTCTCGATCCCCGACTTTCGCGTCA
>JAFAZL010000676.1 GCA_019239815.1 Acidobacteriota bacterium | reverse complement strand
CACAAGATCGCTTTTGCGGGCGTGGACGGTTTGCATGTGAACTATGTTGGGCATCCGTTTGTCACGCTGAGTGTCATTCTTGTCGGAAGTTACGTGCTGGCGATTATTTCTTGGAATGTACTGGAGCAGCCGTTCTTGAGGTTGAAGCGGTTCTTCGAGCTGCGGCGACGAAAGGCATCGGCGGTAATCGCCCAGGCGGAAATTGGGGCCGCAGCGGCTGCGCCCGCCGGGCACGCGTCATAAATCCGAAACAGACCGCGAGTTTGTCGGCACCAGTGGGGATTTTTTGTCGTAGCATTTTTTCAAAGTAGTTCTGCAGCCAGGTTCTTCAGGGATATTGGTATGACGGGGAAATTGGGATGAAGGAACAGAGAAGTCTCGTTCGAGACATTTCGGATACAGCATTGTGGGTGGCGTATTTCCGCGCGCGAGAAACACAGCGGCCCGACGGGCTGTTTCGCGATCCATACGCGGAAAAGCTCGCGGGCCCAAAGGGGTATGAGATCGCGGCGAAGTTGCCAGACGGCGACAAGCACGAATGGGCGTGGGTCGCGCGAACGTATTTGTTTGACGAATTCATGGCGCGTGAGATTCGGGAGGGTGCGGATCTCGTGATCAATCTTGCGGCGGGACTGGATTCCCGGCCATATCGGATGGAGATGTCGCCGGATTTGCGATGGATCGAGGTCGATCTACCGCAGCTGGTGGCGTACAAGGAAGATGTTTTGGCGCACGACAAACCGAAATGCCGGCTGGAGCGGATCTCGCTCGATTTGAGCGATCGCGACGCGCGTCGGAGATTGTTTGCGAAGTGGAATAGCGAAGCGAAGAAGATTGCGGTTATGACGGAAGGGCTGCTGATTTATTTTTCGCCGGAGGAGGTTGCATCGTTTGCGCGCGATCTGGCGGAAGGCGAACATTTTGCGAGCTGGGTGATCGATCTTGCTTCGCCATTCCAGCTTAAGCTGATGCAGTCGAACATGGGGAAGAAACTCGATGAGGCGGGCGCACCCTTCAAATTTGGGCCGGTGGAAGGTGCAGAATTTTTCCGGCCGAACGGCTGGGCGCCGACGGATGTGCACGGATTTCTGAAGACCGCAGCGAAGTTCAACCGCGCGCCGGCGGAGTTACTTTCGTTATTACCTGAGCCGAAGGGCCCGATGACACGGTATCCGTGGACGGGCATCGCGCGTCTACAGAAGCAGTAAGAGTGATTTCGACCGAATCGGGTCTTCCGATCGGGAGGGAGTTACTTTTCAGATGAGAATGCGCGGGTGCGAGGCTTGGTGCCTTTCATTCGCGCTTTTTGTTTTGGCGCATATCCGCAATCGATGCGCGTTGCGGAATTACAGAGCGAGTGGTGTAGGGCCGGCGGTGTTCGCGCGGGTTGCAACTGTCGAGGCAGCGGCAACGCGACCGGATTTGCCGAGCGAAAGAATATCGAGCCAGTTGCGATAGATGCCGACGGCTGAATCGTGCCAGGTGTTCTGAAGCGTTTCTCCAACGGCGGCTTCGGGGAAAATGTCCATCAAGTCTTCCTGCCGGTTGGCTTCGGCGTTCTTGCGAAATTCGTTGAGAAGCTTAATGGCTTCGTTATCGAAATAGCCGCGCGGCTCGGTGGGATAAGTTTCACGTTCACGCGTCAGATAGCGGCGGACATCGCGACGATATTCCTTGAGCAGCGTGCGGGTGAAATATTCGGGATGCCCCTGGAAATGGACGAAGAGGCTACGCTGCTTGCGCTTGACGAAGAGGTTGACGCCGGCGTCGGGCGACTTGTCGAGAATTTCGTAGCCGCGGGCGACGAGCGCGTAGTCGCGCACTTCGTTCCAGCGCGAGTGCGGGAAGCGAGATGGAGCCACCGCGCCTGCGATCAGCGGGTGATCAGCGTGGCGCTTGTATTCGAACACGCCGAATTGCTTGTCGCCGAGCGGATTGCGCTCGATGTTGTCGCTATGAAGCACGCTGGCATGGGCGGCCAGGCACGAAAGAATCGACGAGGTTGTGCCGGTCTCAGCCCAGTCGAGAACTTGGGTCAGCGAGCGCCAATAAGGCTCGTCGCGCATGTTGCGATGCTTCGGTTCGGTGCCGGTGATGATTGCGCCATCGAATTTTGCACCAAAGATCTTGGAGATGGGCGAGTAGTGGCAGGAAATGTGGGCGCGGGCCCGGTCGCCGCGGGCGACTTCGGACAGCGAGAACATCGTCACGAAAACTGGGATGTCGCCGGCGGCTGCGTCGAGGAGATCGAAGAATTGGACTTCTGTGTCTTCGAGGGCCGGGTCGGGCATGTTGTTGATGAGCGCGATGCGGAGGCCGTCGCTTGCATCCCCGCAGAAGGTTTCGCCGCAAAGCGGAATGCCTTTCTTCTCGGCCCACCGAGGAGGAACCCGATCTCCCGTCATCACCAGCGGCATGCGAACTCCTTAAAGCTCAAGCCACGCAACCAAGAATCGAAACGAGCTACGCTTTCGCGGCTACCGCGAGGGCTTGCTCGAGGTCCGCGAGAATGTCGTCGATATGCTCGATGCCGACGCTCAGGCGAATCATTTCCGGCTTCACGCCGACTTTCGCTTGTTCTTCCGGGGTGAGCTGGCGGTGCGTTGTCGAAGCGGGATGGCAAGTGAGCGATTTCGAATCGCCCATGTTGACCATACGCTTAAACAATCGGAATGCGTCGAAGCACTTGCGGCTCGCTTCGAAGCCGCCTTTGACGCCGAAGGTGAGCAGGGAGACGGCGTTGTCGCCTAAATATTTTTTCGCCATCGGATAGAGTGGGCTGTCCGGAAATCCGGCATAGCTCACCCACTCAACCATCTTGTGACCGCGCAAATATTCCGCGACACGACGCGCGTTGGTGACGTGGCGCTCGACTCGCAGTGCCATCGTCTCGAGTCCCTGCAAAAGCAGAAACGCGTTGAAGGGAGCCAACGAAGCGCCGGTGTTGCGCTGGCAGACAGTGCGGCAGCGGGCAACGTATGCGGCTTCCTTGAAATGTTCGGTGTAAACGAGATCGTGGTAGCAGGGCTCAGGCTTCGTCAGCATGTACCAGCGATCCGGATTTTTCGCCCACGGGAACTTGCCGCTGTCGACGATCAATCCGCCAATCGTTGTGCCGTGACCGCCCATGAATTTCGTGGCGGAGTGGACGACGATGTCGGCGCCATACTCGATCGGCCGCAGCAAAACCGGCGTCGCAACGGTGTTATCGACGATCAGCGGTACGCCATGCTTGTGCGCTACACGCGCCAATCCTTCGACGTCCGCGACATTGCCCGCCGGGTTGCCGACGCTTTCGCAATAAACCGCGCGCGTGTTTTCGTCGATCATTTTGTCGACGTCTTCGGGCTTGTCGCTCGCCGCGAATCGGCCACCGATTCCGCGCTTCGGCAAGATGTGCTGGATGAGTGTGTAGGTCGCGCCGTAAAGCTGAGGCGTCGCCACGACGTTCGTGCCGGCCTCGGCGATATTCATGAGCGAATATTCGATCGCGGCCATGCCGGAGCTGACGCCGAGCGCTTCGACGCCGCCTTCAAGAGCAGCGACGCGCTTCTCGAGCACCGCGTTGGTCGGGTTGCCGATGCGCGTGTAGATGTTGCCGACGACCTGATTGTTGAAGAGCGCCGCGCCATGATCGGCGCTGTCGAATTCGAACGCGACTGTCTGATAAATGGGAACCGCCACCGCTTTCGTGGTGGGATCACCGTCGTATCCGACATGCAGCGCGATTGTCTCTGGCTTCATCGGTAGAATTTCTGGCGCGCGAACCCGTCAGAATCCGTGCGCCTTAACCTGGCCCCGGCGATCCAAGCCGCGCGGGGTGTACTCGCTGCTGGCCATCGTTGCCGCAGCCGCCAGCGTCCGCATGCGACGCGCAGCGACCGCGAGAATCACTTCTCCACCGGAACTGCTTTCGGTGCCGCGACTGCCATTGGCTTGCCCGCCGTCGCCTTCACCATTGCCTTGGTGAGATGGCGAGCGGTGAAGCTCGCACCAAATGCGAAACGCATCATCGGCCCAAAGGTGTTTGCAGCGGACACGCCCGCGAAATAAAGCCCCGGTACTGACGATTCGAAATTGGAAGATAGAATCGGTGTCCGATGGAGATCTTTAATCTGGCGATTCAATTCGGGACTGAGGAACGTCAGCCGACCGAGATCGACGTGGTAGCCGGTCGCAGCGATCAAATGATCGGCGGCGTACTCGCGCGTGCCCCCTTCCTTGAGGCGAACGCGCAGGTGCACGCAGCCATTTTTCACTTCGGCGCCTTCGATCTCGGCGCTCAGCTGGATCTGAACCTTGCCAACGACGCGCTCTTTCGTGAGCCACGTCCCCGACGGGCCAAGGTGACGCCGGACGATTTCCACGCGAAGCGCTGCCGGTAGAAGCCGGAACAGTGTCGGAAAAGTGCAGAACGCCGCCGAGCGCATGCCGGGTCCGAGGCCCGATTTCGGATGGCGAATCCGCTTCCAGAGCGAGCGCTTCTTGCCGATCTGCGGCGCGCTGTGAAAATTCATTTCTTTCTGGCGCGCGATCAACTGAACTTTTGCGCCGGCTTCATGCAGTTCTGCGGCTAGGTCGGTCGCAGACGAGCCGCCGCCGACCACGATCACCGATTTGCCGTTAAATTTTTCCGACTCAATGTGTCGGAAGCTATGGGAAACAAATTCTGGCGGCAAAGCCGCCAGGACTTCGGGCATCCAACCGTAGTGCGTGATACCGATTGCGAGGATGACGCGGCGCGCGGTGAGCTCTTCGCCATCTTCCAGGCGCAGCCGGAAACCGTCGTTGGTCCGCTCGATGTTGGTGACGAACTTCTCTTCCAGCTCGGGAACCATGCGTTCGCGGAACGTGAGGCCGTAGGACGTAAACGTGTCGAGCTTCACCGGCATCTGCATCGCGGCATATTCGAGGCCGCGTTCGGCGCAGAACTTTTCCAGCGTGAGTTCGCCTTTGGGGTCCGAGATGTTAGAGGCGAAGCCGTCGGACTTCAGGCTCATGGTCTTCGGCATGTGCAACAACCAGCTCTCCATCGGACGACCGAAGATGCGGAATGGAATACCTTGGCCACGGAGGTGGGCGGCGATGGAGAGGCCGTAAGGGCCAGCGCCGACGATAGCGATCTCGGTCATGAGAGGGAACCGCTCCTTTGCGTAAGCGGACCGGTGGCACACACGAGGCCGGTCGGGTACTACAGATAAGCACGTAGGATGCCTGTGATAGCCTTGCTAAGTTGTTTAAAATAAATGCCTTATATTGCGGTGATGTACGAGAAGGGAAGTAGTTATCCCTTTAGGATAAGCTCTTACCCACCCAAGGGAAAACTTTGGGGAAATTCGAGAGCGAATTGCCTGAGGATCGTTATAAACTATTGATAATAAATAGCTTACATGATAAGACGGCCACTCAAACCGAGGCCAGGGCAGTCTTTAGCTGGTCGCGCCATTCGGGTAGTTGCAGGCGGTAGGCGGCGGTCAGGCGCTCGTTCGAGAGGACCGAATAGGCGGGGCGACGCGCTGGCGTAGGGTAGTCGGCGGTAGTGATGGCGCTGATTCTCTTGGTTACGAGCGAACCGCCGCTGAGGGCGGCGTTAAGCCACGGGTTGGCTCCAGGCAGCTTTGACGCTTCTTCCAGGATGGCTGTGGCGAAGGCGTGCCAATTCGTCGTGCCGCCGGCAGTGACGTGGAAGGTGCCGGTCGGCGGCGCATCTCCTGGCGCTGCCGCAGCGTGCCGTTCCAGCATTGAGTTCGTCGCCCGAGCGATTTCGTGAGCCCAAGTTGGCGCGCCGAGCTGGTCGCTGACGATGCGCAGTTCTTCGCGCTGCGAGGCCAATCGCAAGATCGTTAGTAGAAAATTTTTGCCCCGCGTCGCGTAAACCCAAGCGGTTCGCAAAATCAGATGGCGGCAGCCGGAATCGCGAATTGCGTTTTCGCCGTCGAGTTTCGTCCGGCCGTAGACGTTTAGCGGGTTTGTGCGGTCATCTTCGACGTAAGGCGATTCTTTTGAGCCATCGAAGACATAGTCGGTCGAATAGTGAACAAAGAGTGCATCCAGCTTCGCCGCTTCGCTGGCAATTGCTGCGGGCGCTTCGGCATTGATTGTGCGCGCTTTGTCCGGCTCCTTTTCGGCGAGGTCAACGGCCGTGTAGGCGGCTGCATTCACGATGATTTGCGGATGCGTGTCGCGAACCAGCTGCGCTACATCGGCTGGCCGCGTGAGATCGAGAGCGGTCCGATCGGGGACAATAACTTCTCCGACGCGAGGAAGCATGATCGCCAGTTCGTGTCCCACCTGGCCGGTGCTGCCGATCAACAGGATGCGAGGCTTCATTTAGGAAGAATAACGGGGAAGGATGTCCCGCGGTATCTCGGAAAATTTGGTGTAGCGAGCGTCCTTTTCGGATACGAGGGGCTTGTCGATGTCCCACGCGATGTTGAGATCAGGATCGTTCCAGATGATGCCGTGTTCATCTTTGGGTGCGTAAAAGTCGCTGCACTTGTAGAGGAACTGTGCCGACTCGGTGAGCGTGAGGAAGCCGTGAGCGAAACCGGCCGGCACATAAATCATGTTGGCCTTGTCAGCGGAAAGCAACACACTCGCCCATTTGCCGAAATGTGGCGAGCCGACGCGAATGTCGACAGCGACGTCAAGCACCTCGCCCTCGACGACGCGGCAGAGTTTCGCCTGGGCATGAGGGAGCTGATAGTGCAAACCGCGCAGGGTGCCGCGGCTTGAGCGCGAGTGATTGTCCTGAACGAAGTTGTCGGTGATGCCGAGTTCGGCAAACCTGTCGCGATGGTACGTCTCGAAGAAAAAGCCGCGGGGATCGCGAAATACCTTGGGGCGCAGTTCAACAACCCCCGGCAGCGCTGTGGAGATTTTTTCCATTTCAGCGGCGAGAGGCGCGGCCCGAATCGGCGATTGCGTGCAGGGACGAATCGCGATTTTCGTAATATTTCTGGTAGTAGTTCATGTAATCGCCGCCGCGCACGCCAGCCATCCATGCGGCGTTGGTGCGATACCAATCGATCGTCTTGCGCAGGCCGTCTTCCAGGGTAATCTGCGGTTTCCAGCCAAGCTCGCGCTCGACCTTGTCGCACTTCAAAGCGTAGCGACGGTCGTGGCCTGGGCGATCCTTCACGTAGGAAAGCAGAGTCTCGGGCTTGCCGACCAGCCGCAGCAACTGGCGCGCGATGGTTAGGTTTTCGACGATGTCGGAACCTCCGAGATTGTAGACTTCGCCGATGCGACCACGCTCCAGAACCGCGAGAACTCCAAGGCAGTTGTCTTCGACGTGCAGCCAGTCACGTTCTTGCTTGCCGTCGCCGTAGATCGGCAGCGATTTGTTGTCGAGCGCGTTGGTGATCATCAACGGCAGAAACTTTTCAGGGAATTGATAGGGTCCGTAATTGTTCGAGGAGCGCGTGATCAGCGCTGGGAAGTCGTAGGTGCGAACGTAGGACTTAACAAGCAAGTCGGAAGATGCTTTGGATGAGGAATAAGGGCTACTGGGCTGAATCGGGCTGTTTTCGTCGGCGAATTTGCCGGGTTCGATGTCGCCGTACACTTCGTCCGTCGAGATGTGCAGAAAA
>JAFAZL010000466.1 GCA_019239815.1 Acidobacteriota bacterium | reverse complement strand
GAAGCGATGGCGTCGTCAACGAGAACGGCCGCGGAGCAGTAGAGAGAAATCAGGTACGAAGCGATCGCGCGGTTGTCGATGCCCATGAAACGAACGGAGAGGCCTGGGGTTTGCTCGCCGGCGAGACCAGGCTGGAAGAGGCCAATGACACCTTGTTTCTTTTCGCCGACTCGGAGGAGAAGGATATTTGTTTTGCCTGCCGATCCCTTTGGCGTCTTTTTCCCATCGACGTGGAGCTTGTCGGTCGGGATGAGTGGGATGCCGCGCCATGTCAGGAACGGGGTGCCGAAGAGCGTGACCGTCGGAGGCGGAACGCCGCGGCGGGTGCATTCGCGGCCGAAAGCGGCGATGGCGCGCGGGTGCGCGAGGAAGAACGAAGGCTCCTTCCAGACTTTGGTGAGCAACTCGTCGAGGTCGTCGGGCGTCGGAGCGCCTTTGCGGGTGGAGATGCGCTGGGTGGTGGGGACGTTGTTCAGCAACCCGTAGTCGGCGTTGTTGATCAGCTCATTTTCCTGATTCTCTTTTACATTTTCGATGCTGAGGCGGAGTTGCTCGCGAATCTGGTCAAACGGATTGCTATAGATATCGGCGACGCGAGTCTGGACGTTGACGACCGAAGAGATGCCGCAGAGCGTGTATTCGAGCGGCTTCGGATCGTAGTCGATGAATGAATCAGGGAGTGCTTTTTCATCCTTCTGACCGCAGATCACATCGGGAGCCGAGTCTTCGATCACGCGGTTGACGCGCAGCGTTCCGGCATCGAGGGGCTTCCAATCGAGAAGGCGGACGAGCCAGCGAGGCGTGATTGCGCCGTACTGCGGAGGAGTCTTGGTGACATTTGCTAGCTGGAAACCGGCGCGGTCGCCCAGGGCGTGATGTGTTGCGTCTGGCACAGGAACTCTCCTTTAGCAAAAAAAAGGCCGCTCGAGGTGAAAGCGGCCGGGGAAACGTCAGTCTGGAAAGACCGCTACGTTTCGGACCGACCGAGTGTCATGCAACAAACGAAAGTACACGCAGCGCTAAGGCTGGTTTGAGGCAGCATGAAACGCGAATGCGTGATTTTGTCTGCCGACGACATTTGCATCGAAAGTATATTGTGTTCGTAACGCAATGCAAGCGTTTCTCGGGACAAATTAAGAATTTTCAATCGAGAATTTTGATTTGAGCTGTTCGTTTTTGACGGTTGCCAAGGCGTAGGTAGGTCGTCTATCGTTTGCACATGCACTTCTGCACGAAGAACCACGCGAATCGCTGTTCGTGTTGTCCGGCAGCGGTACCCGTGTGTTCTGGTGAGAGGTGGATGACCTAATAGGATTTTTCTAACTCCTCGTTGTATGCGCCCACCGCCGGAATACCGGTTGGTGGGTTTTTGTTTTCTGGCGGGAATTTTTTGGCCCGGGGCGCAGCGGATGGCTTGGCGAGAAGTCGAAAGCGAAGACAAATTTCAGGTACGAGGAGAAATCGAGATGAGGAATTGGAAAGTTCGATCGATTCGGAGCTTTGCGGTGATCGCGGTTGCGTTGGTGCTTTCGGGAATTGGAGCGCGGACGTTGAAGGGGCGGCAGAGTTCAGCGAATGCGGGGGACGAGCCGTATCTGGAAGAGTGGGTCTACAAGGTGAAGTGGGGGCACAGAGAAGAATTTTTCGAAATCTTGAAGAAGTATCAGCTCGCGATTTTGGAGCGGGAGAAGCAGCTCGGGTATGTGACGCAGTACACGGTGTACGCGCCGGGGCTGCATACGAGCGAAGACCAGCGCTGGGAATATCGCGTATCGATCGTTTTCAAGAACTACGCGGCGGGGAAGCATGAGGAGGAAGTCGCACGGCAATTGTTTCCGGATCAGCAGACGTTCAAGAAGGAAGAAAACCGGCGGTGGGAATTGACAAAGGCGCATTGGGATTTGCCGGTGCGTGTGGTGAATCTGAAGGGCAAGGAATAAGTCCGATGAAAAGCCAAAAGATGAAGGTGGGCAGAGTACTTTTTATGATGCTGCTGTTCGGAGTTCTCGTGACTTCGAAAGCCGCGGTTGCCAAGACGTCTGTGGTGGGAAGTTGGGACGCGGTCGTAACCGTGGGCAAGGCCGAGGTGCCGTTTCGATTTGATATTGCGGTGGATGGGTCGGAGGCTCGAGGATTTTTCTTTGAAGGGACGAAGAGGATTGCTTCGACTTCGGGGAAGTTTGCGAACGGAGAGCTTGAGTTGAACTACGGGTTTTTGAGTTCGACGCTGACGGCGAAATTTGATGGGCAGGTTCTTGTTGGGACTTATCGATACAACCGCAAGAACGGAAAGGAGTATGCATTTCGGGCGACACGTGCGTCTCAGGTAGCGATCGGCAGCGAGAAAGGACCGGTTGTAAGCGGCGATTGGGAGATGAAGCTGGTTGGAGAAGATCGCAGCGAGAAGAAGGATCCGCGCATCGCGTTGACCTGGCAGTTGTATTTGCGCGACGCAGCCAACGGGGTTTCGGGTTCGATTCTTCGCGTTGATGGAGACACCGGAAATCTTACGGGCGGATGGTACGGCGATACTTTGACATTAAGCCACTTCGCGGGCGAGCGGCCGGTTTTGTTACAGGCGAAGCTTTCAGGCGATGGGACACTGGATATTCTTTACAACAACGAGAACCGGTATCTGGCAGTTCGAAAGACGGACGCGAGCACAAGGGGAATCGCTGCGCCGGTGGATCCGAACGCGTACACGAGCGTTAAAAATCAGGCGGAGCCGTTTCATTTCAGCTTTCCGGACTTGAACGGAAGAGTTGTTTCGAATGAGGATCCGCAATTCAAGAACGAGGTCGTGATTCTGGCGATCGGAGGGACTTGGTGCCCGAACTGCCGCGACGAGACGCCATTCTTGGTAGACCTTTACCAGCGATTTCACTCAAGAGGGCTGGAAATCGTCGGCCTAAATTTTGAGGCAGCAGGTGATCTTGCCGAAGACAAACCAAGCATTGAATCCTTCGTGAAAGAATTCTCGGTTCCTTATCCGATTCTCTATGCAGGGGCCATCCCAGACGTTAAAGACAAACTCCCTCAGCTGGTCAACTTCGGAGCATATCCAACAACGATTTTTCTAGGCCGAGACGGACGTGTATCGACCGTGCACGCCGGATTTGCGAGCCT
>JAFAZL010000383.1 GCA_019239815.1 Acidobacteriota bacterium | reverse complement strand
GCTCAATCAAATCGTAACGCGCACGATGGAACTCCAAAAGTTGAGTCTTGCCGCCGAGAAAGTCACCGTCGAACTCGATCTTGACTCCGCTTTGCCTGGCGTAATCGGTGATGCCGGACAATTGCAACAAGTTCTTATGAATTTAATCGGCAATTCACGCCAGGCGATCGAACAACGCGGCAAGGGCGGAAAGATACACATCTCGACGCATCATTCCGGGGGGCAAGTGCAACTCGAAGTCAGCGACGACGGGCCAGGCATCCCGCCTGCTATCGCGTCGCGCATCTTCGATCCGTTTTTCACGACAAAACCTGCCGGGATCGGCACGGGCCTGGGTCTTGCAATCGTGCTCGGCATCGTGCGCGAGCACGGCGGGCAGGTAAGAGTCAGCAGTCCTCCAGGTCGAGGTGCGACGTTCGTTCTGGAGTTTCCCGCTGTGACGGCGTCGCATCACGCGGCACCAGCACATACGCAATCGCAACAGGCCTCGCAACCGACCTCGATCGCTGTTTCTGCGATCGGATCGGGCCTCCCATACCGCGACGCCATTGCAGCACGGCGCGCGTCCGCGCAACGGCCGATTTCGGCGGCTGTGATAAACGCGGACGCGCCGCTGGCTTCATGGTGTGGGGCGCGCGTGCTCGTCGTCGAAGACGAGCCGACCGTCGCGCGGCTCATCAGCGATGTGCTCCAAGATCAAGGTTTGCAAGTCGAAGCCCTCCTCGATGGCCGCGAAGCGCTCGAACGCGCCGCCGAAATTGACTACGACCTGGTCATCTGCGACATGAAAATGCCCGAACTCGACGGCGAACATTTTTACAAGTCGCTCGCCGCTTCCGGAAATCCGCTCAGTCGCCGCTTTCTCTTCGTCACCGGCGATGTTGTCGCCGCCCATACGCACGACTTCTTGGAAAGCCATCAGCTTCCGCACGTCGCCAAGCCTTTCCGCGTCGAAGAGCTAACCGAAAAGGTTCGACGGGTGCTGAGTTTAGTCAAGCCGGCGCGCCCTTCCGGTAGCGCGCCAGAAATGATCCATGCAGCGAGGAAATAGGAAATGCAAACCGAGGAACAGACTATTTTGCTGGTGAGTAATGACGCCGCTCTTTGTGCCGCGGCGCGCAAGGAACTAGAAGCGCGTCAGTCAGGTAGACGGGTCGCCGCGGTGAGTACCGCGGACGCGGCTCGAGACATAGTCGTGCATGCCGCGCCGACTCTGATTTTGTTGGAGGAAAGCGCCGTCACGGGTGGGGAGCGAGACACGCTCGATGAATACAACGCACATCCACAGTGCATGGAGTCGATGGTATCTACTCTCGCGGAGTATGCGCCCGTCGTTGTCATCGCCTCGGCGACTCACGAGCACGAGCTCTCCGCGCTTGCCGGGGCCGGGCTTGCTGACTTTGTCCTGCGGTCGCCGAATTGTCTCCCGATGGCCATCGATCTGATCGAAGAGCGCTTACGGGAGTTGGCGGAAGAGCGCGCCACTTTGTCGCCGTTAGTGCGCGACCAAAGTACTCAGGAGGCGTTCGGAGAAACGCTGCGCCACGAGTTGAACAATCCGCTGACTGGAATTCTCGGCAACGCCGAGTTGCTTCTCGCGGAGGTTCGACGAAAGAACGACGGCCAGCTCCCCAACGGCGGCCAGCAACGCCTCGAAACCATCGCCGCTCTCGCTGTACGCCTTCGCGAAACGGTTCGCCGCCTCAGCCAAGACTGGGAAAATCGCTACCGACGCGTCCCGCATCGTACCGTGCAGCAACGCGTCGCGCACTGACGTATCGACCGTGGCGCATTCGACGAGTCAACGCACGCTATCGAAGAACGCCAGCATGCGGCGCCGAAATTTCAGCCGGCTCATAGCCAAGCGCCGCAGTGTGGTAGGCATCAGGGACGACCCACGTTTCTTTTCGTCCAATCACCGCGTCAAAAATCATTTTCGTATGCCGGCAGGGAAGCGCAACGTCGTTGCCGTCGCAGATCAGCAGCACGGGAAATCCTCGCGCGGCCACGGCCTTCATCGGTGATACCTCGGCCGCCGGAAGACTTGCGATGTGCTCCGCGCGATAAATCATCGTCCAAGTTCCCGGCGCGAAGAGTGTCTTTCCCAGCCACGGAGACCGTCGCAGTCCCGCGTAGTCATACGAAGCTTCGCGAAGATTGGCGAACGAAGCCTCGGCCACCACCGCTTCGATGCGCGGCTCTACTGCCGCCGACTGCAACGCGATGCCAGCGCCCATTGATTCTCCAAGCGCGAATAGGTGTCGAGGATGCTCCGATGCTTCGAGTGCATCGACAATATCTTGTGTGTCGCGGCGCTCGAGCCAGCCGTACGTCGCCATCGCGCCCTCGCTCTCGCCGTGCGCGCGAGCGTCTATCATCACAACGTCATAGCCAGCCGCAAGCACGACAAGAGCGTGCTCCAAGACTCCGACGCGGTTGTCTCCGACACCATGGAACAACAGGATCCAGTCGCCATTCGGCTGTGCGGAGCGTACTTTCCATCCGTGAAGCAAGACGCCATCGCGAGCCTTCACATTGAAATCCTCGCGCCTCGCTTGAACCTGCGAAAGCGCAACATCCGCATTACGAATTAAATCCGGCGTGAGCGCGCGACGAAATGGATGGAGAAACCACGGAGCGACGATCCAGCCGGCGATCGCCGCGATGATGGGAGGAATGATGAGCAGCGCGAGGAAAAAGCGGACCGGGCGTCGCATCTCAAATGTAGATACGCGAAATCGCTCCGATTTGTTCAGTCCCGCCGATCCACTACGACGAAAAAAGCACCGATTCGCGCTGGAACATCTTCACCGCGAGAAACAGCGCTATGCCGGCGTAAACGCAGGTGCAGCCGAAAATGAGCGCGATATATTGCCAATGGTATGTGCCGGTGACCAACTCCTTGCATAAGAGTCCCACATTCAGAATCGGCACTAGTGCGAGCTTCGCGGTCAGCTCGATGCCGGGAATTACCGCCGCGACCGCGGGCACGATCACCAGAAACGTCATCGGCGTCAGGTAGCTTTGTGCCTCCTTGAACGTTTTCGCGAAAAGCGAAATCGTCATCAGCACAGCCGAAAACAACACCGCCACCGGTAGCGCCATGATGAAGATCGCAAAGGCAGTTTGAGCGTGCATCGTCAGTATCGGGAAGTCTTCGCCAATTCCTTGCGCACGGCCGTAGTGCGAGAGCACGGCGAACGAACCGGCCATCGACAGCACAGAAAGCGTTGCCGTTGCGAGCGACGCCGTCAGCACCACAAGGAATTTCCCCAGCACGAGATGAGTGCGCTCAATCGGGCTCGAAAGAATCGTCTCCATCGTCCCGCGCTCTTTTTCGCCGGCTGTCAAATCCATCGCCGGATACATCGCACCGGTCATGCACATCAGAATCACGAGATACGTGATGAGCCCGCCATACGACTCGCCGGCGACGCGATCTTCCGACACCACGTTTTGCTGCTCCACGCCGAAGGGCTTCATCAGGCTCTCCGGTAGATGCTGAGCCGCCAACCGGTCGCGCACCATTCCGTCGCGATATTCGGTCAACTGTT
>JAFAZL010000233.1 GCA_019239815.1 Acidobacteriota bacterium | reverse complement strand
AGGGCGAGAGTGAGGATGGCGACGAGGGTGAAGCCGGGATTTTTGCGGAGAGTGCGGAAGGCGTACCGGAGGTCTTGGGAGAGGTCGTCGAGAGCGGCGGCGAAGGGGCGCTGGTCACGGGCGGTTTGCTGGATGAGGAGGATGTTGCCGAATTCGCCGCGTGCGCTCTCGGAGGCTTGTTGGGGAGAGGCGCCGCGGGCGGCGTGATCGGCGGAGGACATTTGGAGATGGGATTGGATTTCGGCGTCGAGGTCGGGACGATTGTCGTTGTTGGTAGTACGACGAATGCGGCTGCGGAGTTTGTCGAAGAGATTTTTCATGGCGAAGCGAAGTCTCCCTTTAGTCGTGGCGGAGGGCGCGGATTGGGTCGATCTGCATGGCGCGGCGCGCGGGCGTGGCGGAGGCGGCGATGGCTACGACGATGAGGGCGACGGCGACGGCGGCAAAGGTGGGTGGGTCAGTGGGGCTGGTTTCGTAGAGGAGCGAGGAGAGGAAGCGGGTGAGGGCGAACGATGCGGCGAGACCAATCGCGACGCCGATGAGAGCGAGTTTGACGCCGCGGGTGATGACCATGCGGAGGATTTTTTGCGGTTCGGCGCCGAGAGCGATGCGGATGCCGATTTCGCGGGTTTGTTGGGTGACGACGTAGGACATCACGCCGTAGACGCCGATGATGGCGAGGATGAGGCCGAGGGCGCCGAAGATGGCGAGGAGGAGGCTTTGGGATTTTGGGGCGGCATAGTGCTCGGCGATTTGCTCTTCGATGGTTTTGATTCCGGTGATTGGTCGGGTTTTGTCGAGCGCCCACACGGTACTTTGAATGGCGCCAATGATTGAGTTGGGGTTTGGCCTGCTGCGAACGGCGAGGAAGATTCCATTGAGTATTTTCGTTTGGGCGAGCGGAGCGTAGACGGTCGGAGAGAAATTGAGATCGTTTCCACGGGCGTCGCCGCAAACACCGACGATCGTGCCCCAAACGTAATCGTCAGAATGCTTATCCATCGAGATGCGTTTTCCAATAGCGTTTGCATTGCCGAAGACTTTTTTGGCGAAGGATTCGCTGACGATAAAAACTTTGGGTGCGGTGAGCGAATCCACGGAATTGAAATTACGGCCTGTGAGCACAGGAATTCCAAACGTGCGAAAGAAGTCCGTTGTGATCCGATTGCTGCGCACCATTTGCATCGGAGCATTGGGATTGGGCGCGGGCTCGACGGTGAATTGCGACTCGGCGAGGTAGTCGCCTATAGGGTAGACGATGCTTGCTGAGACGGACTCGACGCCGGGAAGACTGCGCGTGTTCTCAATGAGTTGTTCCGTGAAGCGGAGGCTTTGCTCGGCCTTTTCATAGCGGAAGGATGGAAATTCGATCTGCATTGTGACGAGGTGGTCGGTACGGAAGCCGGAGTTGATGTGAAGCATGCGGGAGAAGCTTTGTACGGCAAGGCTGGCGCCGATAACGAGAGTAAGGGCGAGAGCGACTTCGACAATGACAAGGGCCTGACGGAGAGAGTTATGGCTGCGGCTGGCGGATGCACCGCTTTCCTTGATGGTGGAGTTCACGTCTTCGCGGATGCTGAGAAGAGCGGGGGCGAGACCGGCGACGAGCGCGGCGACGAGAGAGGCTCCGATCGTGAAAAGAGCGACGCCGGAATCGATCGAGATGTCTTGAACACGTGGCGTTTCAGGCGGAAGGAGTGTGCGCAGGCCCTGCATCAACCACGCGGCGACTGCGAGTGCGCAGATTCCGCCGATCAAGGCAACGAGCGCGCTTTCGACGAGTTGCTGGCGGAGCAGCGCGCCGCGCGTGGCGCCGATGGCGGAGCGAATCGCGAACTCGCGGCGCCGTGACCAGCCGCGCGATAGGAAGAGATTGCTGACGTTGGCGCACGCGATCAAGAGAACGAAACCGACGGCGCCGAAGAGGACGAGAAGTGGGGTGCTGGTGTCGCCGACGAGGGACGTTTTCAGCGACACGCAGTGCATGCTCCATCCTTTGTTGGAGTCGGGGTAGGTTTCGGTGAGGCGCGTGGAAATTTGTTCGAGCTCGCGCTGCGCCTGTCGGATCGTGGCGCCGGGGCGAAGCGCGGCGACGGCGAGGCCGGCCTCGCGATCGCCACGCTTAGAGAGCATGTCCTGAGTGGGCTGTAATGGCGTCCAGAGATCGGCGTCGGTAGCGAAGTCCATCTTTGGGATGTCGGGCATGACACCGACGATGGTGTGCTGTTCGCCGTCGAGGTGCATGGATTTGCCAAGGACGTTTGGATCAGAGGCGAAGCGGTCGCGCCAGATTTTGTGGCTGAGGATGACGACGTGAACACCAGGATGTGTGTCATCGGAAGTGAAGGCGCGGCCAAGGATTGGCTGGAGGCCTAGAAGCGGAAAGAGATTTTCGTCGATGTTGACACCGTCGATCCGATCGGGTTTGCCATCGACGATGACTTCTTTGGCGTCGAAAGAATAAATGGAGATGTCGGTGAGAGTCTTTGAGGCGGCGCGGGCGTCGTTGATGTCGGGAAGCGACATGTTCATGTGCTGGAAGTCGAACGTAGTGCTGCGGGCCGCGATGTCGACGAGGCGGTCGGCGTTTTTGAAGGGGAGGGGATGGAGGATGACGGCGTTGACGACGCTGAAGATGGCGGTGTTGGCGCCGATGCCGAGGGTGAGGGTGAGAACGGCTATGAGGGTGAAGGCGGGATTTTTGCGGAGCGTGCGGAGAGCGAAGCGGATGTCTTGGAGGAGATTGTCGAAGAACGCGGCGATGGGGCGTTGGTCGCGTGCGGTTTGTTGGATGAGGGG
>JAFAZL010000824.1 GCA_019239815.1 Acidobacteriota bacterium | reverse complement strand
TCAACGGATTTACCGACTACGGAATCGGTATCGGCCTGCGCGCCACGCACTACGACCACATTCTTTCGCGCAAGCCTGTCTGCGACTGGTTCGAAATCATTTCCGAAAATTTCATGATTGATGGCGGGCGCCCACTCCAAATCCTTGTTGAGATTCTCGAGCAATACAAAGTCGTGCAGCATGGCGTCTCGATGTACTTTGGCTCCGCCGAAAAACCAAACCGCGAACATCTCCGCCGCCTGAAAGATCTCGTCAAGCGCACCAAGACCCCCTGGGTTTCCGACCATCTCTGCTGGGGCAGCGTCGACGGTCGCTACACCCACGATCTCCTTCCGATGCCGTACACATTCGAAGCTGCGAAGCTCACCGCGCAAAAGGTGCGCGAGGTTCGCGACTTTCTCGAAGTTCCCGTCGCCGTGGAAAACGTCAGCAGTTACGCGGAATTTCACGTCTCTGAAATGACCGAATGGGAATTCTTGAACGAAGTCGTTGAGCGCGCCGACTGCGGCATCCTTCTCGACGTGAACAACATTTACGTCTCGTCGCAAAATCACAATTTCAATCCGCTCGACTATGTGAATAGTATTCCCGCTGAGCGCGTCGCCCAGATTCACATCGCCGGCCACTCGAAATATCGCAAGTACATTCTCGACACGCACGACCACCCAGTGATAGATCCCGTCTGGAAGCTGTATGATCGCGCCATTCAGCGCGCTGGCCACACCGCCACACTGCTCGAATGGGACGACAGCATCCCTACCTTCAAAGAAGTCCACGACGAGGCGCTCAAAGCCAACAAGTTCCTCGCCTCCAGCGTTCTCGCGACGGCGGTATGAAGCTCCTCGCCCTGCAACGCACGATGGCCCGCGCGGTGATGCAACCGCTCACGAAGTCCGAGCACATGCAGGAGAAAGCTCCGGGTGGCGGGAAGATGCGCGCCTACGCATCGCGCTTCATCAAGCCCAACGACCGGCTCACCTCGTTCGAACGTCTCGAAATCTATAATCGCCAGTATTGGTTCCGTCTGCTTTCTGCGCTCGGCGAAGATTTTCCCGGATTGCGTTCCGTGCTCGGCGAAAAGCAATTCGACGCGATGTGCAAAGCCTACATCGTCGATTGCCCATCCATGTCATTCACGCTGCGCAACCTGGGCTCGAAAATGGAATCGTGGCTTCGCGCGCATCCGAAGTGGGCAGGGAACAAGCAGACGCTTGCGCTCGACATCGCCCGCCTCGAGTGGGCCGACATCGAAGCCTTCGACAACGAATCGAAGCCCGCGCTGCGAACGGAAGATCTCGCGAGCGCAGACGCCGCGACGCTCACGCTCGAACTGCAGCCCTATGTTCGCTTGCTCGACTTAGCCTACCCGGTCGACGATCTCCTTCTCGCCGTCCGCAAAGAAGATGAAGACACGGATTTTGCCAGCAATGCCTTCGCTGAAAAACGCAAGAAAAAGCACGTTCGCGCTGTTGCCAAGCTTAAGCCCCAGCCCATCTACCTCGTAGTGCACCGCATCGACAATTCTGTCTATTTCCGCCGCATCCAGCCCGAAGAATTCGCCGTACTCAAAGCGTTGAGTAAGGGCAAGAAGCTCGGCGACGCCCTCGACACGGCATTCCGCAAGAGTAAAATGCCGCTCGAAGAACGCGCCGCCGCCGTTCAAAGATATTTTCAGACTTGGGCCACGCTCGGATGGTTCTGCCGGCCGCAACAGAAAAAAACCGTCAGCGCCTGATATTCGAATTCAGTTACAATTCGCGCTCTCGCGACCCAATTATGAACAACACCATCATGCGGCTCCGCGGCCTCTACGACCGCTTCTTCACGCTCATCTCGTATCTTCAATCGCCATTCCTGCTCTTCGTTCGCCTCTACTGGGGATGGCAGCTCATCCAGAGCGGCTGGGGCAAGCTGCACCATCTCGCCAACGTCACTGACTTTTTCACCAGCCTCGGCTTGCCCATGCCAGCGCAAACCGCCTTAGCGATTTCCAGTCTCGAATTCTTCGGCGGCATCGCGCTTGCTATCGGCTTGCTATCGCGCTTCACCGCATTCATCCTCACCATCAACATGATCATGGCCTACGTCACCGCCGATCGTGAAGCGCTCTTCTCGATCTTCAAGGATCCCGACAAGTTCTACGCCGCCGCTCCGTACACATTCCTGGTCGCCACCGTGATCATTCTCCTCTTTGGTCCTGGCAAATTCGCCGTCGACACTCTGCTCGAACGCAAATTCGGCAGGTCCACGCCTCCCGTCGCCCACTGACCTCGTCGCCGGTTCTACGCGCTCACTCCGCAGTACGAAACGTTTTGCAACCCCACAGCGTCATTCTTTCGTCTAAAGGATTGTTTTCGCGGTGGTGTCGCTATGACTCGCATTCGCCCTCGCTCGACCGTTCTCCTATGCGCCGCGCTATCTCTGCCTCTCATCACCACGATCTGGACAATCGCGCACATCCGGTCTACACATGCTGACGGCGACATGACCTCGACCCTCGTCATCTCCGGCTCGCGCATCGACGTCACCATTGAATCCGGCGACTGGAAAATCTCCCACGACGACATCATCCACTGGGTCAAACTCGCCGGCGAAGCCGTCGCCACCTACTACGGCAAGTATCCCGTCCCGCACGTCACATTAAGGATCTCGCCTTACGACGGCTCCGGCGTACGCCACGGCATGACTTGGCCGCATCAAGGCGGCGGACTCATCAAAATCGGCCTCGGCACACAGACGCCGCCAGCGGAGCTCAATGACGAGTGGATGCTCACGCACGAGATGGTTCATTTGTCGTTCCCGTCTCTCGCCGATGAGCATCATTGGATGGAGGAAGGCCTCGCCACATACGTCGAACCGATCGCGCGCATTCAAGCTGGTCAGATGCCCGCCATTCAAATGTGGACGGATCTTGCACGCGACATGCGCAAAGGCGTGCCAAGTCCTGACGAAAAAGGGCTCGACAATACCCACACCTGGGCCAGCACCTACTGGGGTGGCGCTCTCTTTTGCTTTCTTGCTGATGTGCGCATTCGCGAACAAACGCATAACAAAATGGGACTACAGGACGCACTACGCGGCATCCTCAACGCAGGCGGCGACATTCGCGAGGACTGGGATATTGAGAGGGCGTTCGAACTCGGCGACAAGACTGTCGGCGTCGCGGTTCTAACGAGCCTCTATTCCAAAATGAAAAACGACCCGATGCCCGTCGATCTTCCTGCGATGTGGAAACAGCTCGGTGTCGAGCCCGAGGGCAAGACTGTCCATCTGAATGACGAAGCTCCGCTCGCTGCTATTCGGCGGGCTCTCACGAGCCCGGATACTGCAAAGCCGGTCCAACAATCCGGCGCACACGCCGCCACACACCGGAATAAAAGACACCGCGTTTCAGTTTGACCATAGGAATGGTTCTAGCGCGGAAATCTCAGTCAGCGTTACTGTAGTCCGCCGCGGCCGACCGGACTATCTCGAGAGCAGCGAAAGAATGACTCGCGTACTTCGCAGAACAATCGCAGGCTTGACGGCCGGGGCGCTGGGCTCCGCGGCTCTTATGCTTACGCTCGGCCATCCTGTGCTAAGCATCGCTCTGGGTGTCGCGATCGGTATCGCCTACGCGTTATTTTTTGCCCCAAGTCGTGGCGCGTATGTTGACAACCTCATGGCCGGTGCTGCCCTCGGCATTCCTTGGTGGGGACTCATCAACATCATTGCGCTCCCGCTGTTCGCCAGCCGCACGCCGCAATGGGACGCCGACCAAATGCGCGCGCAAATCCCCGTGCTGGTTGGCTGGGTCGTATACGGTTCAGTGACCGGACTCTTGGTGCAAACCTTCACCGACTTGCTCCACACCATTCTTGGTCCTGAGCCGCCGCCTATTGATCCCTCAACGTTGCAAAAAACGCGCGTCGTCATCCTCGGTGGCGGTTTCGCCGGGATGCAGACGGCCATGTCTCTCGAGCGGGAATGCCACACCAATCCCGGCGTGAGCTTCTCGCTCATCAGCGAAACGAACGCTCTCCTTTTCACGCCCATGCTGGCCGAGGTCGCCGGATCGAACCTCGAACCCAGCCACATCAGCACGCCGCTACGCAGCAGCCTTCACCGGACGGAATTTACGCGCGCGCGTGTTGCCGGTATCGATCTCGATCGCCGTCGAGTCATTCTCGCGACCGATTCGATTGACATGGCCGGCCCGGCCTCTGCCGAGCCCGACCCGGGCGAGAGCCGTGAAATTCCGTACGATCATCTGGTTTTCGCTCTCGGCTCCGTGTCGAATTACCTGGGCATGGCCAACCTTGAAAAATATTCTTTCAATTTCAAAAGTCTCATCGACGCGATTCGCATCCGGAATCACGTCATCGAGATGTTCGAAAAGGCCGATCGCGAAACCGATCCCGCCCGCCGCCGCGCCTTGCTCACGTTTGTCATTGCCGGCGGAGGTTTCGCCGGCGTCGAACTCGCCGGCGCCCTCAACGATTTCGCACACGGCATCCTCGCTGACTATCCGCGTCTCCCACCTGCCGATCTCAGCGTCATCCTCGTGCACTCGCACGATCGCATCTTGCCTGAACTCACCGAGTCGCTTGGACGTTACGCGCAGCGGCGTATGGCCGAACGCGGCGTCATCTTCCGTTTGAAAACACGCCTGCGCGATGCAAAGCCCGGTCTGGTCGTTCTTAGTGACGGTGAAATCCCGGCGGAAACTCTTGTTTGGACCGCAGGCGTTGCGCCCAGTCCCATACTCAAGAACCTGTCGCTCCTGAAGGACAAGCGTGGCGCACTTATCGTCGATGAAACCCTCGCCGTATCCGGTCACACCGGACTCTGGGCGCTGGGCGATTGCGCGGCCGTCTTCGACGCAAGATCGAAGAAGCCCTGCCCGCCGACAGCGCAATTCGCCTTGCGCGAAGCCGAAATCGTCGCCAAAAATATTCGTGCCCAGATCGAAGGCAAGCCACTCAAACCGTTTCACTTCAACTCTCTTGGATCGCTCTGCGTCGTCGGTCACCAAACCGCCTGCGCTGAACTCACCGTGCCTTTCGCGCGTGACCGCGCGATGCAATTTTCCGGATTACTCGCCTGGGCCATGTGGCGCGGCATCTATCTCGCCAAACTCCCCGGTATCGAGCAAAAAATCCGCGTCCTGATGGACTGGACCGTCGAGCTCTTCTTCCCGCCTGACATCGTCCAGACGATTGATTTAAGACCAGGACAATAGAGGCGAAAGGGAACTAAGGAAAGACGAGCGCCAACAAATGTCAGCCGATTCTTCCAACTTGACGACCAACGCAGCGACGACCGGCGTCGACTCCACCCTCGCCAAAGCACAATCAGCCGCGAACCACCTTGATGCGCAAGGCTCAGTCGCCAGTCACGAGTCACCGGTCACTTCAATCTTCCTGCGCGGCACAATCGGTCTCGTGATCGGCGCAGCAGGCGGAGCGCTCAACATCGCCGCTCTTCACGCTCCCGTCGCCCAGTCGGTGACTTGCGGCGCGCTCTTCGGCCTACTCTTCGGCATTTTTTTCTCGCGGCGCGCGACGAGCGCCGGTGCTGGCCTCATCTGGGGGCTCGGTTTTGCCTTCCTCGCATGGATCATTTTTCCCAACGGCGCTGTTCGCCTATTGTTCCACCACACCACCAGCGCGATGTTCGCCGACGCACGCGACCGTTTCCCGTATCTCGTCTCGTGCATCCTCTGTCTGGGCACGCCCGTCGGTTTGGCCTTCGGCATTTGGGGCGGGCTCCATCCCGAAACGCAGCAACCGAAATTCCACATCGGCCGCGCCATCGTCGCCGGCGGTTTCGCGGGTGTAGTCGGTGGCGCAATTTTCAGTTCTTGGGTCGCGTCCGGAGACTATTTCCCGCTCCTAGCTGGATATGGCACTCTGCCGTTTTCTCGATCCACGATTGTTCTTCTCCATTTTGGCGTCGCCGTCTTGATCGGTATCAGCTTCGCTTTTCTCTTCCAGCGCGATGTCCGCGGCTACGGCTCCTGCATGGGCTGGGGGCTCTGTTATGCGGTCCTCTGGTGGTTCCTCGCTCACCTCACGATTCTTCCCTGGATGGCGCGGGGTAAATTCGACTGGTCTGCCGACTATGCCGCCAGTGTCTTCGGCTCGCTCGTCGGGCACATCCTCTACGGCCTCATCCTCGGGATCGCCTATGCCACCTTCGACAAGCTCTGGCTTCGCCTCTTCGTTGAATCCGACCCCCTCAATCGCCAGTTCGAAGGACCCGGCATCCAGACCCTGCGTTCGCTCTCTTGGGGTGCCATCGCCGGATTGGTCGGTGGCATCGTCGCCTCGCCGATCCTTTTCGCCACCGGCGTTCTACCTCGCCTCGCAAGTGCAAGCCACGATGCCTCAACTCTGAAGATTCTCTTTGCTCACGTCGTCGTCAGCCTCGTCCTCGGCATGCTCTATGGGGTCCTCTTTCGTAACGAATCATCCAGCATCGGTATGGGCATCGCTTGGGGTTGGCTCTTCGGCCTCATCTGGTGGTACGCCGGGCCAATCACCCTCGAGCCTCTTCTCCTCACCGGTCAATGCGACTGGAGCACCGACGCGGTCTCGTATCTCCTGCCATCCCTCATGGGGCACCTCATATTTGGCGCTGTCACCGCGCTTGTCTTTATGACTCTCGAACTCCGCTATGCGCGGTGGCTCCTGCTCGACCCGCGAGTTGCAGCGCGTATTGCTAAGAGGGTCCGGCAAATGGGGACGCCCGCGCCCGCTCTTTGGCTTTTCGCGCTGGGGTTAGGCATACTGCTCCCGATCCTCCTCGGCTGAGTGCTCTGAGTCCACTCCGTCCACGAAACTCCAATCTCGGGTTCCGTGTCGTGAAAGTGACACGTTTCCCTCAGGAACCCCGCCTCATTCGACCGCCTATCCCTTGCTAGACTTACAAACTGAACAGGTATGCGTCCCCGCGCATGAATCCGCACGAGACTGATCGCCGCCACATCGAGCGACAAATCGCCTATGCTCGCCCGATCACCGTCTTAATGACGCTGATCGCGCTCTTGCAACAGCCGTCGTCGCAGCACGCCAATCGCCCGATCTCTTTTCTGATTGGGTATTTAATACTGGCGTTCTGCGCCATCCTGTTCGAGAAGATCTTTCCCAATCGGACCTGGCATCTTCCACTTTTCGTCGACCTTGTCGCACTCGGCTACTTCATGATCGTCAGCCCGTCGATGGTTCCAGCGTGGTTTCCCTATCTTTTTGTTTGCTATGTCGCGGGAATCCGGTGGGGCTTGAATTCTGCATTCCCCTTGGCTGGCCTGCTTTCTCTCGAGATCATTCTTTTAACCGTAGTTAAGGGTGAGATCCACTTCCTTCGCATCATTTCCTGGCTCGGACTGGCTGGTGCGACTTTTGCCGCCGGAGCCGGCATTGCGTTTCTCGGCGACCGCAACCGCCTCTTCGCCATCCAGCAGGAGTTTTTCTCTCGCATCACCGCGACTATGGAAGTCGACCAAGGCTTGGCCGAATGCCTCCGTTTGTTCCTCGAGGAACTGACTCGCGCCTTTCACTCCCAAGAAGCTTTGCTGGTCTATCGCGACACGGATCTTGAGCGTATCTTCCTATGGCGACACAAGTCGGGCGAAACCGAACGCCTCATGCCCGACAATCTCCCCCTCACCCGCGCCGACGGCCTCCTCCTCGATGACGCCGATGCCACCATTTGCTGGAACAGCCTCTCCGGGGCCGGTTCCGGCTTTGGCTGGGACCGTCGCGATGGCCGCTCCCTCAAAAGCATCCCACGTCTGCCGGGGCCGACCCAACAACTCCTCAATCTCCGCTCCATGATGACAGTCACCTTCGATCAGAGTGGCAAGCCGGCCGGCCGGTTTTTCCTGCTCAATGGCCGTAACAAGTTCAGCCGAGACGACTTGCAGTGGTTTGAGCGCATCTCTCGCCACATCGGCTCTGCCCTTGAGAACGTCTTCCTGCTCCGCCACCTGCGCGCCCGCGCCATCGAGGCAGAACGGAGCCGCATCTCCCGCGACCTCCACGATGGCATCCTCCAGACATTGCTCAGCTTCGAGATTCAGCTCGATGTATTGCGCAAACAGGCCATGGCCAGCCCCGAGCAAGCTGCCGCGAGCCTTGCCAACCTCCAACAAACCGTCAAAGGGGAGTCCGCCGAGCTCCGGCGCATGGTAACCGACATGCGCCCGGTCCGCGTCCAAAGCGCCGACCTCGTGGACCTCATGATCGGATTCGCCGAACGCTTCCGAAATGAGTCAACTCTAGCTCTCGATGTACTTATTGATTCTGTTGAGGTTCAGGCTCCCGACCGCGTCTGTCGCGAGCTTTTCCAGATTTACCGTGAAGCACTCAACAACATAAAAAAGCATGCTAAGGCTTCACATGTCGTGGTAAAACTGTCGCAGGACGACAGCAGGCTAGTATTAGTAGTAGACGATAACGGCGAAGGTTTTAGCTTTGCCGGTCGGTTCACGGGTGACGAACTCGACCGTTTGCGTTTGGGTCCAATCTCCATCAAGGAGCGTACGCGTACCGTGGGGGGCGTGCTGACCGTCGAGTCCAATCCAGGACACGGCGCTCGCCTGACTATCGAGATTCCGCTCGGCTAATAATGGCCAAAACTAAACAACAAATTCGTGTTCTCCTTGCGGATGACCACGCGATTTTCCGCGACGGTCTGCGCAAACTCCTTGGCTCCGATGAAGACATCGTCATCGTAGGCGAAGCGCAGAACGGCGCTGAGTGCATCAAGATGTTGGCTAAACTCAAGCCCGACATTCTGTTGCTCGATTTGCGCATGCCCGACAAGGACGGACTCGCCGTTCTCGAAGAAGTGAATTTCGATACGCTGCCCACGCGTGTTGTAGTACTCACAGCCGCTGAAGACGATCGCGACGTAGTTCGTGCGATGCGCCTCGGTGCGCGCGGCGTTGTGTTGAAGCAATCAGCGACCGACCTTCTCGTAAAAAGCATCCACCGTGTTTTCGCCGGGG
>JAFAZL010000764.1 GCA_019239815.1 Acidobacteriota bacterium | reverse complement strand
TCTGGACCGCGAGATTGCACGGCTCAAGCTGGAGTCGATGGGGCACAAGCTGGATGTGCTGACCCCGGAGCAGGAGCACTACCTCGCTTCGTGGCAGGAAGGGACGTAAGAATCGACGCGAGCAGCGGCTCCGGACGCGTGCTCGCGACTGAAACACACCATTAACACTGGAAAAATGGGATGAAGCGAATTCGCTTCATCCCATTTTTCTATTTGCGCAAACTCCTGTAATTTGTTGGCGGGAAATTTTATGTGGGACTTGGCTACAGCTTGTCTCGAGACGGCGAAACTTCGCGGAGCAAAGTACGCCGATGTGCGCGTTATGCATTTGCGCCAGCGCGACCTGACGACGAAGAATGGGCAGGTTGGCACGCTCGCACAGTCGGAGTCGATCGGGCTCGGCGTACGCGTGCTTGCCAATGGCGGCTGGGGATTCGCGTCGACGGACAAGCTGACACGCGAAGGTGTGTCGGCTTGCGCCGCGCAGGCCGTCTCGATCGCGAAGGCTTCGGCGCTGGCGAAGCGCAAAGAAGTGGTGATGGCGCATGAGGATGCGTACGTCGATAGCTGGGTGAGCCCGTTTAGGAAGGACCCGTTCGAGATTCCGCTCGAGAAGCAGCTGGATCTGTTGCTGGCTGCCGACGCCGAAATGCGCCGCGTGAAGGGCGTCACGTTGACCGAAACTGATCTCCAGTTTCGAAAAATCGACTCGTGGTTTGCGTCAAGCATCGGCTCGCGAATTCATCAACGCAAAGTGATCTCCGGCTGCGGCATCGGTGCGACTTCCTACAAGGGCGAAGAGATTCAGAAGCGCTCTTACCCGAATAGTTTTGGCGGACAGCACGCGCTGCAAGGATACGAACTCGTCGAAGAGATGGAGCTGATCAAGAATGCGCCACGCATCGGGGAAGAGGCTGTTGCTTTGCATTCGGCCGCGCACTGCCCCGAAAAAACGGGGACGCTAATACTTGGTGGGAGCCAGCTTGGGCTGCAGATTCACGAGTCGGTTGGACACCCGATCGAACTCGATCGCGTGTTGGGCGAGGAAGCGAACTTTGCTGGCACGAGTTTTCTTACGCTGGACAAGCTGAATAAGCTGCGGTACGGCTCCGACATCGTCAACGTGGTCGCCGACGCGCGTCTCGAGCATGGGCCTGGCCTCGGCAGCTTTGCTTACGATGACGAAGGCGTGCCCGCGCAGTGCACCGACATCATCAAGAACGGCGAATTTCGTGGTTATCTCTCAAATCGCGAGAGCGCGCATCTCATAGGCCTCAAGCGATCGTCCGGCACGATGCGCACGGAAAGTTGGAATCGGCTGCCGATCATTCGCATGACGAACATCAGTCTGCTGCCGGGCGCGTGGAAGCTCGATGATCTCATTGCCGACACGGACGACGCGATTCTTATGGAGACGAATCGGTCGTGGTCGATCGACGATCGCCGTTATCAATTTCAGTTCTCAACAGAAATTGGATGGGAGATCAAGGGCGGCAAGAAGGGCCGCATGCTCAAGAATCCAAGCTACAGCGGGATCACGACCGAGTTCTGGAATTCGTGCGACGCGATATGCGGCGCCGAGGAATGGGTTTTGTGGGGCACGCCAAACTGCGGGAAGGGCCAGCCGATGCAGACGATGGGCACCGGCCATGGCGCGTCGCCGTCGCGGTTCCGCAATGTGCGCATCGGGACGGCGTTCGCAAAATCATGATTCTCTCTCGCGAAGTCATCAAGCGCGGACTTAAAGCATCGGTAGCAACCGCCGGAGCCGCCGGCTTGCTGCCTGAACGCGCATTGCACGACGTCATCGATGACGTTTTGCGCCTCGCAAAATCCACCGAGGCAGACGAAACCGAGGTGCATGTCGATGAAGTCGATGACTCGCTGACGCGCTTTGCCAACAACGCAATCCATCAAAACGTCGCCGAGCGAGGATTGACGGTTTCGGTCCGCACGGTCGTTGATGGGCGCACGGCGCGCGCCACAACGAATCGCATCGATGAAGATTCGCTGCGCACAGCGATCGAGTCTTCGCTATCGCTCGCGTACAGCCAGCCGAAAGACCCGCGTCTGCTCCCGATGCCCGGCAAACAAAAATATCGCAAAGTGAATCGCTTCGCCGCGCCGACGGCCGCGATCACTCCTGAGGATCGGGCTCGAGCGGTGAAACGCGCTTGCGATCTTGCCATTAAAAATCGGCAAGTCGCTGCGGGGATTTTTGCCAGCGGGATGTCGCAATCGGCGATGGGGAATTCGCGCGGACTGTTTGCGAGCTATCGCGAAACGCACGCCGAATTTTCGATCACCATGCAGGAATCGCCCGCGGCGAGCTGGGCAAAAGCGAATGCCTGCAATGTCCGCGATTTCGACCCGCAACAGCTTGCCGCCATCGCCAGCGACAAGGCGCATCGAGCGCTCAACGCGCAGGAACTCGCTCCCGGCAAGTATACGGTGATTCTCGAGCCCTCCGCGGTGCTCGATGTGGTCGGCTTCCTCTTTTACGATTTCTCGGCCACTGCGCTCGCCGATAAGCGCTCGTGCCTCAACGATCGAATGGGCAAACCGATCTTCGGCAAGAACATCAGCGTCACCGATGACGCCTATCACCCGCTGCAACTCGGTTCTCCTTTCGATGGGGAAGGCATGCCGCGCGAAAAGGTGTCGCTGGTTCAGAACGGCGTGCCGAAAAATCTCGTTTATTCACGGGTCTCGGCAAGGGCTGCGAAGAAAAGGCCGACTGGCCACGGATTTACATTGCCGAATGAGTACGGCGAAGCCCCGATGAACCTCGTTTTCGGCGGCGGCAGCGACAACATTGAAAAAATGATCGCGTCCACTGATCGAGGATTGCTTGTCACGCGGCTTTGGTACATCCGCGAGGTCGATCCGTACGAGAAAATCATGACCGGTATGACGCGCGACGGGCTGTTTCTGGTTGATAAGGGAAAAGTCACGTCCGCAGTTAGGAATTTCCGCTTCAATCAGTCGCTGCTCGAGATGCTAAAGAACGTCGAGATGATGGGGCCGGCGGTCCGGGCGACCGGGGAAGAAGCGTTCGAAATGGTCGTGCCGGCCATGAAGGTCCGTGACTTTCACTTTTCCGAAGTCACCAAGTTCTAGGATCGGCTGGCGGCGACCCAAGGCAAGAACGCCGGCAGGATGCCCTTCGAAGCTCAGGGCAAACCGGCGCTACCAACCCCGCCGCCCCGGCCACTCCCAGAAATTTTTAATTTGGCTGTAAACTATCGACTCAGGCCAGCTAACCCGAGAAATCGGTAAAAAGCCGCTATTTATGCACCATTCCGCATTCTGCCCACCTCTTCCTCCAAAAAATTGTTTTGCCGAATAAAAAATCTGAGTTGTACAAGATGGGCACAACTGAACCATAAAGACTTATGTCTTTGTGCCACGAGGGGCAACAAAGAGGTCGGCGCAAGCACCCCAACTGGGGCCACCCGGACCATGATGCGTGCGGGACAGGATTTATTGCGCAACTCGCGAGCCCGCCAAGCCACGACATCGTTCAATACGCGCTGAACGCGCTTGAGCGCCTGACTCACCGCGGCGGCGTCGATGCCGACGGGGCCAGCGGCGATGGCGCCGGGCTGCTCACATCGATTCCGCAGGCATTCTTCCGCGCGCGCGCTGCAGAGCAGAAGATCGATCTCCCCGAGCATTTCGGCCTGGGCTTCGCGTTTTTTCCGGCTGGCACTTCCGAGGATGCGCGACGCGCGATCGAAGCCGCAGCCGACACCGAGCGACTCCGCGTCCTTGGGTGGCGCCGCGTTCCGGTCAACGCCGCCGTTCTCGGACCGCGTTCGCTCGAAACGATGCCGGAGTCGTGGCAGTTTTATGTTTCGCCGTTCCACGCTACTCGTGAGCCGGCAAAATTTGAGTTTCGTCTTTCTCTGTTGCGCAAGCGCGCCGAATCGATATTGCCGCCGCGCTGTTACATCTGTTCGCTGTCGTCGCTAACAGTGGTCTACAAAGGCCTGCTCACGCCCTGGCAGTTCCCGCAATTCTACGAAGACCTGCGCGATTCGCTCTTTGCCACGACATTCGCCGTGTTCCACCAGCGCTATTCGACGAACACGTCACCTTCGTGGGCTCTCGCGCAGCCGTTCCGCTATTCGGCGCACAACGGCGAAATCAACACCATCATTTCCAATCGACGCTGGATTCGCGCGAAGAATCGCGAGCTGCGCGCCAAGCTCACCGTCGGCAGCTGGTACGAGATTCTTGAAGAGAACGTCAGCGACTCGGCGAGCTTTGACAACGCGTTCGAGCAGAAGCTGCTGGAAGGATATTCGCCCGAGGCCGCGATGCTCTCGATGGTGCCGCCGGCGTTTGAAAACGATCCGCTGCTCTCGCGCGACGTTCGCGGCGCGTTGGCATCACTCTCGCAAGACAGCGAGCCGTGGGACGGCCCGGCCGCGCTCGTTTTCTCCGACGGCAATTTCGTTGGCGCAAAGCTCGATCGTAATGGGCTTCGGCCGCTGCGCTACACGATGACGCACGATGGGCTGATCATCGCTGGCTCGGAAACCGGATTGGTCGATCTGCCGGAATCGCGCATCGCCGAACGCCAGCGGCTTGGCCCCGGTGAAATGATTCTCGCAAATCCGGTCACTGGTACGGTTTTTCGCTGGCGCGAAATTTTGAAGCGGCTCGCCACGCAGCAATCGCGCAATGCGCTGCCGCAGGTTCGCCCGCTCGGCGAAAAGGCCGTCGCGGTAACGCCGCCGAGCATTGAGCAGCCGAAGCGTGTTGCTGCTGCCGCCGGCTGGACCGAAGACCAATTCAAAATTCTATTTTCTGCGCTCCCTCACGGCAAAGAAGCCGATTGGAGCATGGGCGACGACGCGCCGCCGGCGTTTCTTTCCACGCTGCCGCGCACGCTTTGGGATTACTGCAAGCAGCGGTTCGCGCAAGTCACGAATCCGCCGATCGATCCGCTGCGTGAATCGCAGGTGATGTCCCTTGCCGTTCATCTGCCGCATGGCGTCGTGCTGCCGAGTCCGATTATCAGCGCGGGCCAGCTCGCCGAATTGTCGGCCACGTTTGGTCCCGTACAAAAAGTGCATTTCACGTTTCCTGCCCCAATGGGAGTCTCGGGCGCGCGCTGTAGCATTACTCAGCTGACTACCCCTCTGAGTGACAGCGGACGCCCGGGCCTCCTCCTCCTTTCCGATCGCGGCATCAGCAGCGAGCGCGGCGCGTTGCCGGCGCTGCTTGCGACCGCGACGGTGTGGAAAGCGATGGTCCGCGACGGACTTTGGGACGTTCCCCTCATCGTTGAATCGGCGCAGGTTTTTGACACGCATCACGTGGCGCTGCTCGTTGCCGCGGGTGCGAGCGCGGTGGTGCCGTATCTCGCGGATCAATTTGCGGAATCGCTGGAAGAAGGCGGCGCGGAGCGAATGCGAACCGCGATCAATGCGGGCCTGCGAAAAGTTTTGGCGCGCATGGGTGTTTCGACGCTGGCGAGCTACCGGAACAGCCATCTGTTTGAAATCGTCGGGCTGTCGGAAGACTTTTGCTCGGAGTTTTTTGAGGATGTTTCGGATTTTCCTGGGCAGAAGAGCCTCGACGATTTGCTCAAAGATTATTTGCGCATGCATGAGCATGGGTATTCGGCGGCGATGGAAGACATGGGCGATTCCGGCCTGTATCGCTTCCGCAAAGGCGCTGAGCTGCATGCGAATTCGCCCGAGATCGTTCGGCGGCTGCACGCTCACGTGAAGAATCCGACGGCAGGGAAGTATCCGGCGTTTGAAGAGCTTGCCGATTCACAGGGGACGGTATTCTTGCGCGATTTGCTTGAGACCGTGCAGGCGACACCGCTCTCGATCGATGAAGTCGAATCGGTCGATGAGATCGTCAAGAATTTCAGCACACAGGCGATGTCGCTTGGATCGCTGGGGCTTGAGGCGCATCGCACGCTCGCGCTGGCGATGAATCAGCTTGGAGGCCGCAGCAATACCGGTGAAGGCGGCGAAGATCCGAAGCTGTATACCGACGAACCGCACGCGGCGAACAAGATCAAGCAGGTGGCGTCCGGCCGATTTGGTGTGACGGCGAATTACCTTGTCCACGCGCAGGAACTCGAAATCAAGATGGCGCAAGGCTCGAAACCGGGCGAAGGTGGGCAGCTTCCGGCGAAGAAAGTTACGGAATACATCGCGAAGATTCGTCATGCGACGCCGGGTACGCCGCTGATTTCTCCGCCGCCGCATCACGACATTTACAGTATTGAGGATTTGGCGCAGCTCATTCACGACTTGCGGGCGGTGAATCCACCCGCGCGAGTCGGTGTGAAGCTTGTTTCGAGCACAGGAGTCGGTATCATCGCGGCCGGCGTTGCTAAAGCGGGCGCGAATGTAATTACGATCAGCGGGCATAACGGCGGAACGGGATCGTCGCCGCTGACTTCGATCAAGAACACTGGGCTTCCGTGGGAGATCGGCCTCCGCGAGACACACGAGACGTTGGTGCGCGCTGGCTTGCGTTCGCGGATTTCGCTGCGCGTTGACGGCGGACTGAAATTTTCGCGCGACATTATCATCGCGGCGATTTTGGGCGCGGATGAGTTTGGCTTCGGCACAGCGGCGCTGCTCGCGATCGGCTGCGTGATGGCGCGTCAGTGCCATCTGAACACTTGTCCGGTTGGCATCGCGACGCAGGATGAGACCCTGCGCACGCGATTCGCGGGTAAGCCGGAAATGATCGTGGCGTACTTCCGGTCGCTGGCCGAAGAAGTGCGCGGCAAGCTGGCGAAACTCGGCGTGAAATCGCTCGACGAATTGCGCGGCTGGTACGATCTACTCGATACGCGATCGGGCATGGACGCGTTCATGGTTGTGCCTGTGTCGGAAGCACGACGAGTCGCGCCGCGGCAAGTCCCGGTTGAGCATACGGGTGCAGCCGACGATTCATATTATTTCGACAAGCCGGCGGAAGAACGCGCGCGGCCGCAGGCGATCCACAATTTCGATCGCAGCGTTGGCGCGGGACTCAGCGGCGAACTGATGCGCCGCCGCGTGCAGAGCGGTTTCACTGACGGTGAAGTGGTTCAGGCGTTTGATGGCGCAGCGGGACAAAGCTTCGGCGCGTTTCTGGCAGAAGGCGTGACGCTGAAATTGAACGGCGAGGCGAACGATTACGTCGGCAAAGGTCTGTCTGGCGGTACGATCGCGCTGTCGGCGGGTTCGGCGGCTTCGCGGCGCGGCGACGTGCTCGCGGGTAACACAGTTTTGTATGGTGCGACTTCGGGGCGGCTTTATGTCGCGGGACGGGCAGGAGAGCGGTTTGCGGTTCGCAACAGCGGCGCGCTTGCTGTGGTTGAGGGCGTCGGACAGCATGGCTGCGAATATATGACGGGCGGCGTTGCGCTGGTGCTCGGTCCGCTGGGATTGAATTTCGGTTCGGGTATGACGGGCGGTTTGGCGTACGTGCTGCGCGCAGAAGTCGAAGATGTGTTGAACGGCGACTTCGTCGGCATTCATGAAGTGGAAGCCGAGGAAGAATCCTGGCTGCGTCGCGTGCTCGAAGAGCACGTTCAATTCACAAGCAGCCCGCGTGCTAGCCGTTTGCTGTCGCGACGCAACGGGTTGCCTTTCGTTCGTGTGCAACCGGTTCATTTGCAGGCGACGGTCGCCGACACGTGGAAGCCCGTGTTGGCTCGCTTGATGCGTACCGACAATTTGTTCGTGGACCACGGCTCCGCGAATTCACAAGCTGCATTGCACGCCTAGACGCTGCACGCGTGCCACGTCCGCACGCATTCACACGCAGTTCATGTCATGATGATTCTCTATCCCAAGGAGGGATTTACCTCACTCGTCCGCGATTCCGATATAATGCACGGCGAGCGGTTCAACTATGGACTTCGATCAACTTGCCACTTTCGTATACGTCGCCAAACTGAAGAGTTTTTCTCGCGCTGGACAGAAAGTTTTTCGCTCGCAGTCTGCGGTGAGCGCGCAAATTCGTCAGTTGGAGCAAGCCTACCGCGCCAAGTTGCTCGATCGTTCCGCAAAATCTGTTGAGTTGACGCCGGCCGGCGAGGTGCTTTTCGATTACGCCGAGCGGCTGCTGCGTCTGCGCGATGAATCGGTGCAGGTTGTGGCCGATCGGGGCAATGTGGTGCAGGGGCCGGTGCTGTTTGGGGCGAACGAAGCTACGTGCTTGTATTTGCTGCCCGATATTTTTGCGGAGTTTCAGCGGCGGTTTCCGCAGGTTCACATCAGCATTTACCGCAATTTCAGCCACAAGATTCTGCAGCGGATTGAAGATGGTTCCGTGGACGTCGGCATTGTGACGCTGCCGACGAAATCGCCGAATCTGCGTGTGCACCACATTCACAAAGATCGGCTGCGGTTCATGGTGAGCACGCGGAATCTGCTGGCTCATCGTACCAAGATTACGCTGGAAGAAGTGGCGGGACAGCCGCTGATTTTTCCGAAGACGGGATTTACGCGGCAGGTGCTCGACAAATTATTTCGGCCCTATCGTTCGCGCATTCGCATTAGCATGGAATTGCCAAGCATCGGTATGATCAAGCGTTTTGTCGCGGCGGATGCCGGCGTGTCGTTCATCAGCGAGAGCTTTGCCAAGGACTACGTAAAGGCGGGCGAAGTAAAATTGCTCACTGTCGAAGGCGTCGATCTGTGGCGCGAGCTCGGACTGGTATATCGCCGCGATCGCAGTTTGCCGCGCGCGGCGCAGGCCTTGATCGCGTTGATCCGCGAGCACAAGAAACCGGCTGAGCCTGCAAGCTCCAGCGCGGGCTGAGCCGCGACACCTCTTTTATGCGTGTTCGCTTGCGCGGTGAATACGCGGTCGTGTTCACGCCGGGCGGA
>JAFAZL010000687.1 GCA_019239815.1 Acidobacteriota bacterium | reverse complement strand
TTGGCACGGCGCAGGGAAGTTCGTCGCGCGGCGGTTTGCGCGGGCTGGCGGTGATGGCCAGGCGATTGAGCGAGGGGCTCGACTGCGCGTTCACGATTGATGGGCCGCGCGGGCCGAGGTATATCGCTAAGCCGGGGCCGGTGATGCTGGCGCGCAAGACGGGATGCCCGGTGGTGGTGTTTCACATCGGGGTCGATCGTGGGAAAACATTTGAAAAGACGTGGGATCATTTTCTATTGCCGAAGTTGTTTGCGCGGGCAGTGATCTTGTTCGCCCCGCCGATTTTTGTTTCGGCCGATGCATCGGCGGATGACCTGGAAGCGAAGCACGCCGAGATGCAGAAGGCGCTGGAACGCGTTCGGGACATCGCCGAGTCTTGGTACTCCCTAACCGAAGAAGCCCGGGCCGCCCACCGGGCGGAATTTTCGCGATAAGCAGCCCACCCTGCCGAAGGCCGGTTCCAAATTGGAACGGAAGAGGGGTACACCCCCTATGTTTTTCAAAGAGTGCACAAGTGGCTTTGGATCAATGGGTTGCGGAAGTGTTGAAAATAAGTGTGTGCGGGCCACTGAAAAGACAGGGGATGCGGACCTGCGTGAGGGCGTGGAAGTGGTTCGCGGTTCGAAAAGGGAGGTCGAGTTCACGAACGAGTATAACGCGCGGAGAAGTAGATGTCAATAACGATTTATCGTGTGGTAATTCGAATGAGATGGTTTCGCCGCTGGCTCGACATAACAACGTGCTTGTGAAGCGCGAGTATATCCAAGGTAAAGAGACAAAGGAAGTATCAAGTCCCGCGATCTGGAAAGCGATCGCGGTTACAAGGTGGCCATCGTTGTGGTGTGGGCAAGGTTTCATCTAAACCCGCACACTTTCAAAGGCAAAAGGGTGCGGCACCCAAACCCGAAAGGACTATTGGGATTTGGAGGGGGACTTGAGGAGGACGATGTCGGCGGTGCGGGTGCCGCGGGTCATGGCGAGGGTTTTGCCGTCGCCGGACCAGGCGATGTTGCCGATTTGGTCCGAGGCGAAGTGGGTGAGTTGTGTCGGCGAACCACCGATGAGGGGTTGACGCCATACATCGGAGATGCCGTTGTGCGTTACCGGATAGTCGAGGGCTTTGTCACCGGGCGCCCAGACGGCAGTACCGCCGCCAATCATACGTTCGAAGGTGCCAATGACTGGCCCTCCACTGATCGAGGTAGTGATAAACCGCGGGCGTTCCCCAAGATGATCCGGATCCTGCCATTGGTATAGGACGAACTTGCCGTCGTTCGAAATCTGTGTGCCACCCATAGCAAAACCCGGAAGTTGAATCTTGTCCGGCTGGCCGCCGTCGATGGAAATCCGAAGAGTCGCGGGAGGCTCGTTATCGCGGAAAGTGACCCATTTGCCGTCGGGCGAGCAGATCGGGACAGGGAGGGGACCCGTGGGGATTAGTAATTTGGGATTGGCGCCGTTGGCGTCGATCCGCCAAATTTCCGAATGTTCGCCTTCGCGCTTCTGAAAGACGATGTGTTTTCCATCGCCGCAGCCCGAGGCAAAAACCGAGTGCAGGTCCGTACCAGCAATCAGCGTGCGATTGCTGCCATCGGAGGAGATCGTAAAAATCTGGCCGGAATCGTCGCTGAAACCGAACTGATCTCTTCCCAGGGACCCCACCCCGGCCACAGCCGAGCCGCCGGAAGTGATTTGGCGCGCGCGCGAAGAATCGGTACCGGGCATGATCCATAGATCGGAGACGCGATTGTTTTCAATCGCGGTAATCGACGAACCATCGCGAGAGATATCGAGCCAACCGAGACTGTAGTTGGTGAGGTCGTTGGAAAGGCGATGGGCTTCACCGGAGGGGTAAGCTACCGTCCAAATCTGGCCGCGATTGGCGGAGCCGGGTTCGCGAATGGTGACCAAGAGCGCGGTGCCGTCGGGAAGCCAAACCGGGAGGCCAAGATCTTGGTGAGTGGTGAAGAGAACGCGCGAGGAACCATCATCCGGAGAAACGGCGTAGAGTGTTTGACGATTGGAAGCTTCATACAGAGTGTAGACGATGGTTTTGCCGTCGGGAGACCATGCGGGCCGCAACATGGTGGCGGGGAGGGCGGCGCCAGCTTTGTCGGCGAGCATGCGTTCGCCGGTGCCGTCGGAATTGGCGAGCAACAAGCCGACGTGTCCCCGTTCCGGTTGCCCGCGGAGAAAAGCAAAGCGCTTGCCGTCAGGAGAAAAGGAAGGCCCGGTGTCGATGTCGCGAATGATCTGGGTTGGAGCGCCGCCGAGCACGGGCATTTTATAGAGTGAGCTGAAGAAGTTGTTTTCCTTGCTGGAGGCAGTGAAGAAAATGTACTGGCCGTCGGGAGAGAAGGTGAGGCCGTAGTAGGTGACGACGGCAGGCTGCATGACAGCGACGTCGGAGCCGGTGGAGACCTGGCGGACCATGAGATTTTGTTTTTCTGCGTCGCGGAGAACGTAGACGACGTATTGACCATCCGGCGAGATCGCGACGCCAAAAGCTTTCCCACTCTGGGTGAGCTTGCTGATTTCCATGGCGCGAAAATCGAAAGTCGGTTTATGGCCAAGGAATTTGTAGGCGATGCCGGCAGCGGCGGCGAGAAGTACGAGAGTCGCGACGATGCCTATCGTCAGGCCTTTGCTGGATTTTGGTTCGGATGCGGGTGCGTGGACCGCGCTGCTGCCGGGAGCTGCGGCGCCTGTTGAGTGGCTGCCATAAGCGGCTTGAGCTTGCGATGAGACTGACGGATTTAGTGGCGCGGCGGAACCCGAGCCGAGATTCGAAGCTGGACCTTGGGCGGCGCTATTTACGTCGGAGATGCGGATGCGACCGGAACTGGTGTCGCGCTCGAGGCGTTTTAAGTCAGCGCGGATGTCGGCGGCGTGCTGATAGCGGAGATTGCGATCTTTTTCGAGGGCCTTATTGATAATGCGTTCGAGGTCTGGCGGGAGATCAGGATTGATGCGCGTCGGCGGAGTGGGCTGGCGATTGAGGATGGAGTCGAAAATTTCGGCGGTGCTTTCGCCGCGGAAGGGTAGCTGGCGCGTGGCCATTTCGTAGAGAACGGAGCCGAAGGAGAAAAGGTCGGAGCGGGCGTCGAGTTCTTTGGCGCGGGCTTGCTCGGGAGACATGTAGGCGACGGTGCCGAGGGTGCTACCGGGACTGGTGAGGTGATCGGTGTTGGCGGCGCCATCCGTGGCGAGTGTTTCGCCAACGGCGGGTTCGGAGCGCGCACCGGTAACTTTGGCGAGGCCAAAGTCGAGAATTTTCGCCTGGTTGCGCGTGGTGACGAAAATGTTGGCGGGCTTTATGTCGCGGTGGACGATGCCCTTGGAGTGGGCGGCGTCGAGAGCGTCGGCGATATCGATGGCGAGTTCGAGAATGGTTTCGAGTTCGAGCGAGCGGCGCGCGATGGTGTGCTTGAGTGTTTCGCCTTCGAGGCACTCCATGGCGATGAAGGCTTTGCCGTCTTCCTGGCCGATGTCGTAGATGGTGCAAATGTTGGAGTGGTTGAGGGCGCTCGCGGCTTGGGCTTCACGCTGGAAGCGGGTGAGGGCTTGCGGATCTTTTGCGACGGAGTCGGGGAGGAATTTCAGGGCGACGAAGCGGCGCAGGCGCGTGTCTTCGCTTTTGTAGACGACACCCATTCCACCACCACCGAGTTTTTCGAGGATACGGTAGTGGGAGATGGTTTGGCCGATCTCCACAGGGGCTTCGGGCATTGGTGGGGAATAGTAGAGAGGTGGGGGAGTGAAGTCAACGAAGCGACCGAACTGGGCTTACGCAAATAGGAGACTGTGGCCTGAGTGCATTGGAGGCGATGGTTTTGTTCTGCTGCTAACTCGCAATCCTCTACGGTTGTGTTCGCACGCGCGCCGCGTCACGGCAGCACGGTGACTTCGGTTATTTTACCGTCGAGATAAACCTTCCCGTCGGTGCTACGCACAAAGACGAGAGCCGTTGAAGACTCGGTGCGTGGAAGTTCGTGAGCTTCAACCCAATACGACATGTATTCATCAACATCGAGGCCGAGCCCTTCTTCCTGGTTCGAGAGCACGCGAATTACGACTGCGTGCCGCTCACTGGGAGCATCGTCGGTCAGGACTGTGAACTTGAATTGTTGCCCGACTTTTATGACCGATTGCATCGTCTTAGACCGGCTTTCCTGATTTGCGAATCATAGTTGGTTTCTGGCGCTAGGAAAACATTTGCGATCGTGCGGACAAGCGGCGCAGCCTGCTGCGCCCCTACATGTATTCGGGGAAGCCTTCTTAGTGGCCGAGAAATTTTTCGAGTTTGGAGATTTCGATGTCGGCTTGGTCAAAATATTTCTGGGCGTTGGCGGTGTCGCCGCGTTGGAGGGCGTCCTTGCCCTTCTTGAGGAAGAGGTTCATGCGTTGTTGGGCGGAAACCATGTCGGCGCGGAGGCCGAGGCCGGAGGCGGCTTGTTGTTCTTTGAGGCGGTCGAGGCCTTCGCCGACGGTGTCGGCGCGGGTCTCGAGTTTGTCGCCTTCGTCGTCGAGGCGGTCGATCTCGGCTTCGGACGGCTTGGCACTTGAGGGAGGCGGCACGGCGGCGGGAGTGCTCGGCGGTTGTTGGGAGAGAGCGGCCTGGGACGCGGCTCGGGTTGCGGCTGCTGACGCGTTGCTGCGGCCGCCGACCCGGACGGATGCGCCACCGCCATCGATGGAAGCAGCGCCGTCTTTGGTGGCGCGGACGGAGCCGTGGGGGCTCTTGATGTCTACGTTGCCGTCGGCGGTGGCGTTGACACTGCCCATGGGACTCTTGATGGCGACATTGCCTTTGTCATCGACGGAGATGCCGACGCCGGGAGCCTGGATGGAGACGGGACCGTTGGAGTCCCCGGAAGGCGTCGAACTTGAGGCCGGGCCGGATGGGCTTGCCGGCGCGGAAGCATCGGACGACGAAGATGGGCTGGGCGGTGTGGTGGGCGCGGATGGCGAATCGGAACTAGTTGCCGGCTCAGCGTGCGTGCCCATGCGGCGCGGGATGTATATGCCGGCGGCGAGAAGAACGCTGACGCCGACGAGAGAACCGAGGGCGAGCCAGAGGCCGCGGTGAGTCGCACTTGGGCGCGGCGGCGCAGGCGCAACCGGAGGCGCAACGACAATCGGTGGCGGGTCGGCTTGAGTTGCTTGTGGCGCTGGTGTGGGCGGCTGCTGCGCTTGGGTTGGAATCGGAGTTGGCGCAATGCCGGGGCGTGGTGTCGGTTGGTGATCGATGAGTGTCGTTTCGGACGAGTACGCTGCTGCTGCGGGAGCGGGAGTTGATGATGGCGCGTTGCCGGGAACCGCGGTGGTCCTTGCTGGAGGCAGCGCGCTGACCGGAATGGTTTTCAGCGCGGCGCGAAGGGCGTCGGCGGATTGGAAGCGTTTGTCGGGATCTTTGGCCATGCACATCAGGATGATTTGGTTGAGCGCGGGCGGGAGATCGCTACGCAGTGTGATCGGCGGCGGGGGATCGGAGTTGAGCTGCGCGGTCATCAGTGCGTATTGCGAGTCGGTGTCGAAGGGGAGCTTCCCGGTGAGCATTTCGTAGAGCGATGCGCCGAAGGAATAGATGTCGGAGCGCGCGTCGGCGGCTTCGCCGCGGACTTGTTCGGGGGGCATGTAGTTAAGGGAGCCGAGTGTGGTGCCGGTGGAGGTGAGTGAGCCGTCTTTGTTCGAACGGGCGATGCCGAAGTCCATCAGTTTCACGACGCCTTCGGGCGTGAGCATCATGTTGGCGGGCTTGATGTCGCGGTGGATGATGTTTTGTTTGTGGGCGTAGCTGAGGGCGTTGAGGCACTGGTCCGAATAGTTGATGACTTCGGCGGTGGAAAGCGGCGCACGAGCGATGCGGTTGGCGATCGTTTCGCCTTCGACGTACTCGATGATCATGACGAGCTGATTTTCGTAGGTGAGCGCGGTGCGGAGCGCGGCGATGTTGGGATGATGGAGTGTGGCGAGGAGGCGGATTTCGCGGAGGAAGCGGTCGGCGAGCGATTGGTTGGAGGTGAGGTCGGGGAGGAGAATTTTCATCGCCTCGACGCGCTCGGAGATGACGTTGCGGACTTTGTAGACTTTGCCCATGCCGCCGGCGCCGAGGATGGAAATGATTTCGTAGTCGCCGATGTGCTGGCCGGTGGAAAATCCCGCGCTCATATGGGCCTCCGGAGGGATGCTGAGGAATAGCTAGGAAGGAGGATACACCAGATTGAGGGTATTTCGGGGTTCGGGCGGCGGATCAAGGGCGGGCTGAAGCGCTCTCGTATGGTTGCCCAGACGGCTGAGGGTATAGCTGGGTGAACGCTGAGATCCTTCGGCGCCCTGCGGGCGCCTCCGGATGACAACAGGTTTAAGGTCTGGCTAGAGACGAAAAAGGGCGGGGCTTTTGCCCCGCCCTTTTTGTTTCGAGACTCGATGAGCGCGGCTATGGGGTTTTTACGGCGTCGCCGACTTTGGCTGCTCCAGCACCGGTGAAGGTGGCGGTGGCGGAGTCGTCGTCGACTTCGGTGACAGTGGCGGAACCGACTTTGTCGGTGATGGACTTGATGACTTTGCCGGTTGCGGGATCCTTTACGACGCGGACCGGGCGGCTGACTTCAAGGGTGTCGCCGACTTTTACGCCGGCTTTTTTGCCGACGTTGAGGATGAGCGTGTTGCCGTTGACGTCGGCGACGAGGCCGTTGACTTCGAGTTTGACGGTCGGGA
>JAFAZL010000637.1 GCA_019239815.1 Acidobacteriota bacterium | reverse complement strand
CGCCACCCGCCGCTTCCAGTTCGCCGAAGCGGTGCAATTCTTCGGTGAGCGTGATGAGATCGATGGCCTGCTGCGCTTCGCCGAGCGCGATCATTTTTACGAAAACGCGGCGATGCTGGTCGAGAAAAAAATCTTCGGCGCGCAGATTTTCAATGGCGGCGTTCAGCGCATTGTTGTCGAGTAAGATCGCGCCAAGAACGGAGCGCTCGGCATCGAGATTATTGGGGAGGGGACGTTCGAGATGGGAATCGGCAGCCATGGGGACGCAATGACTTCGCTTTATCTTCGCCTACGGTAACACGCGGGCGAACGCGGTTCAAGTACCTCTCAAAATTAAAATTCAAATGCTGGAGATTTTCGGTGCGACCTCGACCGAGCCCCTGTTCTGCTTCCGACTGGTGAGTGGATTGTGCACGCGAGATAACATCGCGTCAATGGAATGAAAAATTGTTCTGTGCATTGCTGATGAAATCGCGGAAAAAATTATTTTGTCGCTAAAATAATTTTCTTGACGAAAGACTTTCGGCGCGAGCGAAAACAAAAAAATGCCGCTGCGTGTTTAAAGCAGCGGCATAAGGAAGCAACGAAGATGTTGGTTGGAGACTATTCTTCTTTGGCGACGGTGGCTTTTACTTCGGCGACCACGTCGCGGAAGACTTTGATTTTGACGGGAAATTCGCCGAGGGCTTTCAGCGGGTCGTGGAGCTGGACCTGGCGCTTGTCGATTTTGAAGCCCTGGGCTTCGAGGGCGTCGGCGATGTCACCGCTGGTGACGGAGCCGAAGAGCTGATCGTTTTCGCCGGTCTTGCGCGTGAACTTGAGCTCGACGCCATTGAGCGCGGCGGCTTGTTTCTGCGCCGCATCCAGCTCGGTGGCGGTTTTCTTCGCCAGCGCGCCGCGGATGCGTTCGAGCGCCTTCATATTGCCGGTGGTGGCTTCGATGGCCAGCTTTTTCGGCAGCAGAAAATTGCGCGCGTAGCCGGGTTTCACGGTGACGACGTCGCCGCGATGGCCGAGCTTGTCGATGTCTTCCTGGAGAATTACTTTTTGCATTGGCGTTTCCTTTTCGTTCGTAAATCGAATTTCGTTTGCTAAGTCCCTCAGCGGCTAAAGCCGCTTGCTAGTCCTCGCGGTTACGGCACGACTGAAGTTGTGCCCTTCCAAAATTTCCGCCGCTGGCGCCGAGGATCAGTTCTGCCCTGCGGATCGGCATTTAGCGCCGCTTACGCCGGGCGGAGCAAGCCCCGCCCCTACAAAGTCGGCGGATTACGCCTTTGGTGCTTCGGTCGCGGGCGGGGTTGCCGGAGCTGGCGCCGCGGCTGGCGCTGGTGCGGCGGCGGCCGGCGGATGCGAAGCAGCGGCTGGTGCGTGCGAGCCTGCGGCACCGTGGCTGCCTGCGCCGGACTGGGCGTGAGCGCCCGCCGGACGGGGAGCCTGCGAACCTGCGGCGCTTCCCGCGAACGGAAGCAGCGCGATGTTGCGCGCACGCTTGATCGCTTCGCCGAGCCAGCGCTGATGACGCGCGCAAACGCCCGTCATGCGGCGCGGCAGAATCTTGCCGCGCTCCTGCACGAACTGCGACAGAATGTCGGCGCGCTTATAGTCGATGAAGTCCATCTTCTCGACACAAAACTTGCAGACTTTCTTCTTGCGAAAATACTGGCGCTTGCCGCGGCGTGGACCGCCGGGACCACCTGGGCCGCCCGGGCCACCTTCGCGCCGAGGACCACCGTGTCCACCGCCGGGGCCATGTCCACCGGGACGCGGACCGCTCGGGGCTGATGCTTGCTTCTGTTCTTCTGCCATTGCTGCCTACCTTTCGGGAAACCTTACAAACTCTTCAATGCGATTGGCGCTCGCTGCTTTTCGCCGGGAAACTTTCGCGGCTAAACCCCGCGGTCTGGGAAACGACCGCGGCTACAGGTCTCGAACGCGTAAATCTTGCTCGTGCTCACGCCGGGCGGAGCAAGCCCCGCCCCTACAACAAAGTCACTCAGCTTGCGGGCGCCTGCTGCTCGGCGCCCTGAACTGGAGCCGGAGAGGCGGCGGGACGGCGCGGACGACGCGCGGCGCGCGCTTCGCGCTTCTGCTGGAACTTCTTTTGGCGCTTGAGGTCTTCGTCGAGACGGATAGTCAGATACTTGATGACCACGTCTTGCACGCGGAGACGGCGCTCGAGTTCAGCAATCAGCTCCGAGTGGTTCGTGCGGATCTGCTGATAGACGTAGATCCCTTCGCGATGCTTCGCGACGCGATACGCGAGCTTGCGCGTGCCCCAGTGCTCTGTCTTTTCGATCTTTGCGCCTTTTTCCGTGCAGGTGTGCTCGATGCTCGAGAGCACCTTCTTGATTTCATCTTCCGGCGTCGCCGGGCGCACGATGAAAATCAGATCGTACAAACGGTCTTCCATGTTGACCTCTTTCCTTCTGTTCCGGACTCGCGCCCGGGAAAACTTTTTGCGCCCGCATAGTGCATGGCGCCTGCTGCGAATCTTCAGCCTCGGTCCGGCTGCGTCTAAATCCCGCGGTCTGGAAAGCGACCGCGGCTACAGGGCTCGAACGCTGAAAACGTGCCCGTGCTTACAACGGGCGGAGCAAGCCCCGCCCCTACAAAATCGTGCCGGCGACTACTTTCCGGCGTCGGGCTCTTCCGGCATGCGGCGGTTGTACTTTGTCATCGCCGCGTCCAAGCCGTGCGTCAGGATCAACTCCACTGCATCGCCGACGTTCCCGAGCATTTCGCTTGCGACTTCCAGCTCCGCTTTTTTCATTGGGCGGAGCACGTAATCCCGCAAGCTGCCGACCGGATGATCTGGCCCGCATCCCATTCGCAAACGCGCGAACTGCTGCGTGCCAATCGAACCGATCACCGACTTCGCGCCGTTATGACTTCCGGCGCTGCCATCGGGGTGAATCTTGAACGTGCCCGACGGCAACTGCACTTCATCCCACATCACCAACAGATCGACGGGTTCCAGCTCGTACTTCGCCAACAACTCGCGAACCGAAACACCGCTCAAATTCATGTACGTCTGCGGCTTGGCTAGCAAAATTTCCTCGCCGGCTAATTTTCCACGACCGACGAGCGCTTTGCCTTCCGGACGCTCCACGCGGATCGCACCGCGCTCCGCGAGTTCGTCCACCGCCATGAAACCCAGGTTGTGCGGCGTCCACTGATATTCCGGGTCTGGATTCCCGAGACCAACAATGAGCCGCATACGCTTTTGTCTTTCGCCACCAAGAAATCTGACGGCTGAAATCTTGCAAAGCTCGGGCGCAGCAGTGCTGCGCCCCTACACAACCTTGCTGAATGCTTACTTCTTCTTCTCGCCCTTGTCGGCGGCCTTTTCGCCGCCCTTCGCTTCGCCTTCTTCGCCCTCTTCTTCTTTCTTGCCCTTCTTGATGACCTCGGGCTCGGCTGGCGCTGCACCTTCGGCTGCCACTTCGGCCGGCTTTTCTTCTTCGACCTTGAGCGTGACCACGTGCGCGAGAACGCGATCCTTGTCGGTGATCAGCTTCATTTTCTCGGGATCCATCTGCACGTCACCGGCGCGCAATGCCTGGTTGAGCGCGAGGCCGCTGACATCAGCACGGAATTCGCTCGGGATGTCGGCCGGCAAGCACTCGATTTCGATTTCGCGCTCGACGACTTCGAACACGCCGCCCTGGACTTTCACACCGCTCGGGTCGCCGAACGTGTGGACGGGCACCTTGACGCGCATGCGAACGTCCATCGCGATTCGAAGCAGATCGACGTGGAGCAAACGGCCCGTGACGGGATCGACGAGCCAGTCTTTCAGGATGGCAGGCTCATGCTTGCCGCCGAGATCGACCTGGAAGAGTGTGTTGTGGCCGGTCTCGGAGCGGAGGATGGCGCCGACCTGCTTCGCGTTGACCGCGAGCGTGACCGCTTCGCCTTTGCCACCATACAACACGGCGGGAACCTTGCCGGTGAGGCGGAGGCGGCGGGCTTCGTTTTTGCCGCGGGTTTCGCGGTTCGATGCTTCGACTACGATTTTTGCTTGAGCCATCTTGCTTTCCCTTCGTTAACGGACACGGCGTGCCGTGCCCCTACATATCTTGCTCGTGCTTAAGCTCGGGCGGAGCAAGCCCCGCCCCTACAAAACCGTGCTCGGTGCTAAATAAAAAGTTCGCTGATCGACGTTTCTTCGTGGATCGAGCGAATGCCGCGGGCGAGCAAATCCGCGACACTCAACACCTTGATCTTGCCCATCTTCCTGGCCGCTTCGGACAACGGCACCGAATCGGTCGCGACGACTTCCTTGATCTGCGACTGCGCGATGCGCTCGATCGCCGGGCCCGAGAGCACAGCGTGCGTACATGCCGCGTAAACCTGCACGGCACCTTCGCGAATCAGCGCGTCGGCTGTTTTCACCAGCGTGCCGGCTGTGTCGATGATGTCATCGACAATCAGCGCGGTACGGCCGCGAACGTCGCCGATCAGGTTCATTACTTCGCTGACGTCCACATCGACGCGGCGCTTATCGACGATGGCCAGCGGAGCGTCCATCTTCTTCGCGAAGAAGCGCGCGCGCTCCACGCCGCCCGCATCGGGAGAAACGACGGTTACGTTCGGCAACTTCAGGCCGCGAAAATATTCGACCAGCACCGGCGAACCGAACAAATGATCGACCGGGATGTCGAAATAACCCTGAATCTGCGGCGCGTGCAGATCCAAAGTCAGCGCGCGGCTTGCGCCCGCCGTTTCGAGCAAGTCCGCGACAAGCTTCGCTGAGATCGGAACGCGAGGCTTGTCTTTGCGATCCTGCCGCGCATAACAGTAGTACGGCAGAACCGCGGTGATGCGCCAAGCCGAAGCGCGTTTAAACGCATCGATCATCAGCAGCAACTCGAGAAGGTGGTTGTCCACCGGGTAGTGGCACGGCTGGACGACGAAGACGTCGGCGCCGCGCACGTTCTCGAGAATCTGCAAATAAATTTCGCCGTCGCTGAAGCGGCCGAGCTTCATCTTGCCGAGTGTCGTGCCCAGATTCTCGCAAATGGCCTGTGCCAGCGGCGGATTCGCCGTGCCCGTAAAAATCTTGAAGCGATCGTCGTTCACTCGAGCGTTGCTCCGTTGGATTTACGCCGCGACGCGATTTTACGAATCCGCGTTGCGGCGGGGCACAAAGCTACATCACCGCCATGACTAATTCACGAAAATGATTTGGCACACGAGAACGCTGAGAGGAGCAAGCGGACGGAACGTAAAGTGCGGCCTTCCGGCGACAGCTTAAAACGCAGTCTTCACCAGACGCTTATAACGATCGCGCGAAATTGTTTCGCAAACGAAGGTCTGGTCGCTTGAGAACCCTACAGCGGCTCGGCGCGCCAACGCTGGGCTCGGGAAAACCGCAAACACCGCCGAACCGCTACCCGCCAGCATGGCTTCTGCGGCTCCTGCTCGAAGCAATTCCCTCTTGATGGTTGCGAGCCGAGGGTGACGCCGGAAGACGGCTGCCTCGAAATCGTTCGAGAGGCCGGCTAACTGCGCGCTCCAGCACAGAGCACAGAACCCTGAAAGTTTAGGGTTTGAGCGCGATTTTGTCAATTGGGTGCGAGTGGGCGGCTTTTGGGAGGACGGCAGCGGCGGTGCGTTGACCCACCGGAAGGCATCGGGCGTGGGGACGTGGATGCCCTGCGGCGCGACGACGAGAATGGCGTGCTTTTTGACGTCGTCGAGAGGGTAGATTTCGTCGCCTTTGTTGACGCCGAGGGCGCGGCCGCCGAAGAGGAAGAACGGAACATCCGCGCCGAGCGGGGTGGCGATTTCGATGAGGCGGGCGAGCGGGAGGCGTTTACGCGTGAGTTGGAGATAGCCGAGGAGAGCGGCGGCGGCGTTGCTGGAGCCGCCTCCGAGGCCGCCACCGGCTGGGATTTTTTTGTAAAGGTCGATTTCGACGCCGGAGCGGATTTTCAGCTCGCGGCGCAGTGCATCGATCGCGCGAAAAACGAGATTTTTCTCGAACGGTTCCTGGGCGAGCCGGTCGTTGCCGTGAATTGTGAGCGAGATTCCGGATTGGCGCGACCCGCGGAGGCG
>JAFAZL010000604.1 GCA_019239815.1 Acidobacteriota bacterium | reverse complement strand
GGCGATCGAGCGGCGAGAAGTTGATCGCGCAAGTCAGACGCAGCCTGGCGGCCCCAAAGATCGGAAAGCGAAGCGTTCGCGTCTTGCAACTCGCCGGCAGGCAGCCCGAGAAACGGAAACGCACCTCCGGGCCGAAACACGACGCCCGCGGTCGATCGTTGCTCCTCCGTGTCGATGATGGTGAATGCGGAGTATGCGCCGGCGACGATCGAGCCGTCGAACGTTTGGCATTTGCGAGTGTCTTGGGCGTTGTAAACGCGTGTGCGGTTTTCCCAGAGGTTGATAATCAACGACATCTCGCCGGTAGGAAGCACGCGTTCGAGCGCATGCGGCACGATGTAATCGTCGCCGAACCACATCATGCTGATGAAGTGGCTAAGCGGCGGTGCGGGAATGTGATGATGGAAATTCATCGCGCTTGGCTGAAATCTTCGTGTTGGGCGCAGTGGGTAGCAGAACAAAACCGCGCGAAAGCGTCAATGGGCCTGCTCATACTCCCAAATTGGACGGAGACCTAGTGAGGCATTGCCAGGAAGGAGGTCGCAATTCTGTGCACCGGCGCATCTGAATTCTGTAGGAGAAAGAAATGGCAGAACCAAGACTTGGAAAACAAACGATCTATCGCAAGCCGCTGCTTTCAGCGATGCTGGAACAAACGAAAAAAGTAGGGAAGGTCGAGATTAAGGAAATCGTGTTTCAGCCCGGCCAGAAGACCGGACTTCACTTTCATCCTTGCCCGGTCGTTGGCTACATCGCGGAAGGGACAGCGGTGTTCCATGTTGAGGGCAGCGAAGAGAAGACTTTGCGCGCGGGCGACGCATTTTTCGAGCCGCCTAATGCGAAGATTCTGCGATTCGACAACGCGTCGGATAAGAAGGGAATGAAGTTCATCGCCTTTTATCTGTTGGACGCTGGCGAAGAAGAACTGATCCGAATGCTCGAATAAAGCTCAAATCGGCGCAGCGAGCCCGTACCCACAGACTGCTACCCCGATTTCGCCGCTTGGTTAGTTTTTTACGTAGAACTCAGGGTAGGCTTTTTTCAGATTCGAAAGCTTCGGCAGATCGTTGTAGACGATGTAAGGCTGGCTCATATGCGATTCGAGGTAGTGCTGGTGGTATTCCTCGGCGCGATAAAAAGCAGCGAACGGAGCGATCTGGGTCACGATTTTTGACTTGTATGTTTTCGCTTCGTTGAGTTGCTCCACGTACGCGGTGGCTATGCGTTTCTGATCTTCGCTCGTATAAAAAATCGCGGAGCGATACTGCGAGCCGACATCGGGACCCTGCCGATTCAACTGCGTCGGGTCGTGGGCGACCGAGAAATAGATCATCAAAATTTGGCCGAAGGAAATCTGAGACGGATCGAAAGTCACTTCGACCGATTCGGCGTGGCCCGTCAGGCCGGTGCTCACCATTTCGTAGCCGGGATGCTCGACGTGTCCGCCGGCATATCCCGAGACGGTGCTGATGACGCCCTTCGTGTGGTCGTAGACTGCTTCGACGCCCCAGAAGCAGCCGCCGGCCAGCACGACCTTCTCCTGCCCCTTAGCCGACGCTAGAGGTTCATCGGTTGCAGGTTTGGGGAAGGGAAGTTTTGGTTCAGCCGGTTTCAATCCGATTGAGTGGACAGCGGTCCATCCAACGAAAGCGACAATCACAAGAACGGCGAAGATTTTGCCGATATACGGGCTGCGCATAGCGACTCCGAAGGTAGCGGCGCGAACGGGCGGGCTACGTCAATTCAAGATACGCCGAAACCGGTTCGTTGGATGCGAAGTTTGAATTCGGCGTTACTCCTGAATTGGATGGGAATGAAGATGTTTCGTTACAGGAATCTTAGTGTTGGAAATGCCTGGGGCAATGCTTAGGAAAAGGAGACGCGTCAGTTCCAGGCCGTGGGTCCAGTGATGAAACGGTAAAGGCGCGAAACATCCGCGCCCTTAGTGTTGTGAGTCCTTTGGGCCGTGAGATAAGAAGCAGGAGCTATTCGCCGGCGGGTTTGGCGATGACGGCGCAGGCGATACGTGGCGGAGCGGCGCTGCTGGCTTCGCTGGCCACGGCATGGATCACCATCGCGGTCCCGCCATTGCTGAAGACGGAGTGGCTGTCGCTGCCCAGGGTGACATTGGGAGCTACCACCGTGGCATGGGCAGTGCCGTCGGCGCCAACGATCAGCGAGAAGTCGGGTATATCGCCCGCCGGGAGCCCGCCGTGATCATGGCTGGCGCCGTCGGGATTGAAGTGCGGACCGGCGGACTTGAAGTCCGGCCCGT
>JAFAZL010000489.1 GCA_019239815.1 Acidobacteriota bacterium | reverse complement strand
GCATCCACGAAATTTGAGCTCAGCTCGCTATCTTGAACTTCGCGATCAGTTGGCGAGCAAAATCGGTTTGGCGTACGTAACATGAGCGGTCTTCCCAAGCCCGCAACCTGGGAAAGGCTTTTTTGGCCGCTCCTGGTCGCTCTGCTTCTCTTGGCGATCTGGCACTATTCCGTCATCTGGACGGGCACAAAAGTTTTTCCGTCGCCCATCAGCGTTGAAAAAGGCTTAGCCGAGCTGCTCCACAAGCATGTTCTATGGGCCGACATCGCCGACTCACTTCGCCGTGTTGCGATTGGATTTGGTCTGGCGGCAATCATTGGAATCCCTTTCGGCTTGGCCCTGGGTTGGTACCCGGCTCTTCATCAGCTATTCAACCCGGTGCTCGAAATCCTTCGTCCGATCAGCCCAATCGCCTGGATACCAGTCGCGATTATCTTTTTTGGCGTTGGAGATAAACCGGCCACGTTCCTAGTTTTTCTCGGAGCTTTCTTTCCCGTGGTCGTTGCATGCGCCAGCGGCGTGTCTACTGTTCCATCGATCTACCGCCGTGCCGGCCGCAATTTCGGATTGTCGCCCGTGCAAATCCTCGCAAGAGTCGTCTTTCCCGCGGCGCTCCCTCAGATCCTCATCGGCCTGCGTATCGCGTTGGGAATTGCCTGGCTGGTCGTCGTCGCCGGTGAAATGATCGCGGTCGACTCCGGTCTCGGCTACCTCGTGATTGATTCGCGAAATTCCGGCAAGCGCTACGATCTCGTTGTCGCGGCGATGTTGCTTATTGGGCTGATCGGTCTTGCGCTCGATATGGCCTTTCGCCAAATCGAAAAGATCAGGTCGGTGCGTTGGGGGTTCCGGTCATGAGTCTCAAATTGAAAATCGCGCTGTTCGCTTTCGGATGGCTCGTCCTTATTTCAGCCGCGCACGCCTACCTAAACGTAAATTGGGCGGCCGTTCTCAACGACTATCGCCCGATCGAAAAGCGAAAAATCACGGTCGCCTATCTCCCCGTCACCTGCCAGCTCACGTGCCCCGTCACCGATTACATCTCGAAATTTTCCGCATCCGGCGAAGAATATCTGCCGCGCATGTTTCAAGGGTTTCCTGAAATCAAGGAAGCGCTGATTTCCAATCGTATCCAGGCCGCCTTCATCGTCGCGCCTCTGGCGTTGGCTCTGAAAGCTCAAGGTGTTCCCATCAAGATCGTGTATCTCGGCCATCGCTACGGCAGTGCGTTCGTCGTTCGAAAGGACGGCCCGATCAAAACATTCGCCGACATGCGCGGCCACAACGTCGCTATCCCGAGCCGTTTCTCCGACGAGCGCCTCCTCGTTTTCCGCGCCATGAAGGCCTACGGCATTAAGCCCAGCGAAATAAAAATGGTGGAGATGGCGCCGCCGGATGTTGCTGGCGCGCTCGCGGCAAAAGCCATCGATTCCTTCGTTATGGGCGAGCCGTTCCCCTCACAGGCGGAAATGGCCGGTTTCGGACGAATACTTTTCCAGGCGCGCGAATACTGGCCTGACTACATGTCGTGCATTCTCGTTGTGCGCCAGGACCTCATCGACACGCGCCCCGAGGTCGTTCAGGTGCTCGTTGACGGCATCGCCCGCTCCGGCCTCTGGCTCGATACGAGCAAGCCCCATCGCGAAGACGCCGCGGATTTCGTCGGCCGCTTCTACTACAACCAGAAGCCCGCGCTGCTCCGTTGGGCGCTCACCAAGCCGCTCGACCGCGTTACCTACAGCCCCCTCGCTCCGCGCAAGGCCGACTTCGACATGGTCCGCGACCTGATGATGGAAACCGGCGTCCTCGACAAGAAGCTCGAATTCTCCGAATACACTGACACACGCTTTTCCGACAAAGCGAGTATCCAAACCCCGTGGAGATACGAACCAGGCATTGGTATGTCAGAAACTCAGTAGGTTGGCGTCGTTTAGCGGGCGAAGTAAAACGATCTGAAGCGAGTTCTCGGTTTTGCAACTGAAGGAGACAACAAAAATGCTTCGCCGAAAATTTTTCAAGGTAGTGACCATTGCCACGACCGGCGCGCTGACTCCACTTGAAGCCATCTCTGCAGCGCCAGCCAAAAAAGTCGTCACCTACCACGTCCGCGGCTTCAGCTGCGTCACCTGCGCCACAGGCCTCGACACCATGCTCCGCCAACAGAAGGGAATTACGTCCAGCTCCTCCACCTATCCGCAGAGCATCGCCACGATCGGCTTCGACCCCGATCGAATCACAGAAACTCAAATCAAAGATTTCATCGCCAGCCTTGGTTTCACAGTCGAAGAACACACAGCTCAATCACCACCAGCGTCTCGGCAATAACAGCCGCCGGGATCCATTCAAGTCGGATCACGCGTCTTCTTTGCGGTGGTAGTATCAGATTCCTGTCATGGCACAAATGCCGCGAAATCCGGATCTCAACGCGCAGCGCGCTGCAATGCAGAAGCTCGCATTTCTAGTGGGAAAATGGAACGGAGAGGTGCGCCTGCTGCACGGCCCCGATCAGGATCTGCATCAGACTGAGGAAGTGCAGTACAAACTCGACGGCTTAGTACTTGTCATCGAGGGTATCGGCCGCAGAAAGTCCGATGGCCAACCCGTAATACAGGCACTCGGGATGATCTCGTTCGATGACGAGAATGGAACATATCGCATGCGGGCTTTCAACGGCGGACGTTTCCTCGAAAGCGAAGTCAAGCTGCTGGATCCGGACAAAGCAATCGGCTGGGGCTTTGTCTTGGGCGAGATCATGACCAACTCCGTCCTGCGAATCGATGAGAACGGAGACTGGACGGAACTAGCCGAAATCACCATCGGATCGGATCCGCCCAAGAAACTTTTGGAGCTGACAGTCCGCCGCGTCGCTTAGGATCGAAAAGCGAATCGAGCTTGACATACCTACACTTCTAGGCTTACTTTGTCCCTAGTTGTCTAGGGGTAAGACATCGTGGCGCGCAACGACTTGCAGGGCAGTCTCGATCTACTCGTCTTAAAAACTCTCTCACACGTAGGCGAAGCCCACGGTTACGGCATCGTCCTCCATATCCAGAGAGCATCCGACGAACTTCTCTCCGTCGAAGAAGGTTCGCTCTACCCCGCGCTGCACCGCATGGAAATGAGCGGCTGGATCAAATCGGAGTGGAAGCTGACCGAAACGAATCGGAAGGCAAAGTACTACCGCATGACCGCCGCAGGGCAGAAGGAACTGCAAAAGGCTGAGAAGAATTTCGAGCAACTGGTCAAAGGCGTACGAGCAATGTTGCGGTACGCGTGAGGTGTTTCATGTCGCTGTTTCGCCGAACAAAAAATAAACTCTCCCGCTCGAAGCTTCAGCAAGAAATCGACGCAGAGATCGAATCGCATGTCGAAATGCGCATCGCCGACAACCTCGCCGCCGGAATGTCACCCGAAGCCGCTCGTCGCGACGCTCTTATCCGCTTCGGAAATCGCACAACAACCCGGGAGCGCGTCACTGAAGAAGACGCCGGTATGTTCTGGGATTCTCTCGTGCGTGATCTGCTTTACGCGGCTCGCCAGCTGCGCCGTACTCCCGCCTTCACCATTACTGGGCTCATCACATTGATTCTCGCCATCGGCGCAAACGTCATCGTCTTCAGCGTACTCAACGCACTCGTCTTGCGCCCGCTCGATGTCCCGCAATCCGACGGACTGTACAATGTCGTCCACAAGCAGCCCCATTACGACAACCAGTCCTACCCCGACTACATCGATTTCAAAACCAAAAACAGCACCTTCCGCGAGATGGCTGTCTATAGATTCCAGCCGGCCGGCCTGACGGCAGGCACCGCCGCCTATCAATGCTGGTTTTACCGTGTCACTGGAAATTATTTCGACATGCTCGGCGTCCAGCCCGCGCTGGGCCGTCTCTTCCACGCGAGCGACGAACACGGCCCTCAATCCGCACCCTATATCGTCCTGAGCAATAATTTCTGGCGCGACCACTTCGCATCCGACCCTGCGATCGTCGGAACTACCGTTGCCATCAACAAGCATCCGTTCACTGTAATCGGCATTGCGCCTGCGACCTTCCACGGCACCGACGTCTTCCTTTGGCCGGATTTCTGGATGCCCATCGTCAACACTCCTGACGACGAAGGCACAAACTTCCTCTCCAGTCGCTTCATGCACAATCTTTGGATCCTCGGCCAACTTGCACCGGGCGTTACGCCGCAACAAGCCACCGACAACCTAAACGCGATCGCCCAAGAAATGGCGCGTCAAAATCCGGACGCCGACGACGGCTTGAGCGCTCGCCTCGTGAAGCCAGGTCTGATGGGCGATATGTTCGGCGGCCCGGCTCGCGCCTTCATCGCTGGCATTATGCTG
>JAFAZL010000454.1 GCA_019239815.1 Acidobacteriota bacterium | reverse complement strand
GATGGTAGCCGCCGCAGAGGCCGAGGCCAAAACCCGCGGCGTCGAAGTAACAATTTGTGTCGTCGATGACAGCGGGAATTTGCTCTTTCTCGAAAAGGCCGACGGGGCTCCTTTCGGCACGATCCAATTTGCCCAGAAGAAGGCGCGGCATGCCGCCGCCTATGGCGCTCCGTCTAAAGACGGAGCCGACTACGTGAAGAAGGGAAATGTGGACGGCTTGGCATTCCCCGATTTCTTCCCGAATCAGGGCGGACTGCCCATCAAGGTTGATGGAAAAACGATCGGTGGGATCTCGGCGAGCGGAGCAAAGTCGGAAATCGACGAAGCTATTGCGCAGGCCGGCATCGACGCAGCGTTCAAGAAGTAGCTGCTGGAGTGGTCGGAAGTGGATGACCGTCACCTACTCCTAACAGCTTACTAACTCGCTAGATACACGCCCACACCCCTGTTGCAATTCTCCGTAGGGCACTCATAATTGAGTTATTCTGGTGACCTAGACCGCCAGCTCGATGCAATGCCCTTTATGTCAAGCCGATAACCCGCCCAGCGCGGATCACTGCACAAAGTGCAGTACGCCGCTGCCGCTGGCTGACATGACCATGCCGCCGCCCGGGGAGACCCTTGGTGGAACCATGGGTGGCACGATGGGTGGAACCCAAGCGTGGTCGGTGGCGGTCACGCCGCGGCCCTCCAGCGAAGCTGCCGCCAAAGGGCAGCTCGAACCTGGATTTCTCCTTGCTGAACGCTTTGAAATTCTGGCCTTGCTCGGACAAGGTGGCATGGGCGCCGTTTACAAGGCGCGCGATACCGAACTCGAACGCCTTGTCGCGATCAAACTCATTCGCCCTGAGCTTGCGAGCCATCCCGAAATCCTGCGCCGGTTTAAGCAGGAGCTGATACTCGCGCGCGAAGTCACCCACCGCAACGTCATTCGCATTTTCGATCTAGGGCAGGCGCAGGGAATCAAGTTCATCACGATGGAGTTCGTCGAAGGGCGAGACCTTCGTGGGATTATTCATGAAAAAGGGAAACTGACTGTCGATGAAGCGGTGCCGATCATTCTGCAGATTGCGGCTGCGCTCGATGCGGCGCATTCGGCGGGTGTCGTTCACCGCGATTTGAAGCCGCAGAACGTGATGTCCGATAAGGACGGGCGCGTCTATGTCATGGATTTCGGCATTGCACGGTCGCTCGAATCGCAGGGCATGACGCAGACCGGCGCGCTGATGGGCACGCCGGAATATATGTCGCCGGAGCAGGCCAAAGGCGAAAAAGTCGATGCCCGCTCGGATTTGTTTGCGCTCGGCATCATTTTTTATGAGGCACTGACAGGTATTTCGCCATTCAAAGCAGAAACCGCGATGGCGATGATGTTCAAGCGGACGCAGGAAAAAGCGACGCCGCTGGTTCAGCTCGACCTCGGCATTCCCGGCGTGATCAGCGACATCGTCTCAAAGTGCCTCGAGATCAAGCCTGCGGAGCGCTATCAAACGGCGCGTGAAGTCATCAACGATCTGGAAGCGTTCACGGGCGGAGCGCAGCGCGGCACGATCATCGCGCCGTCGCGCCGCATCAGCCACGCGCCCGCGTATCAGAAGTGGCTTGTGATCGGCGGAATCGTAGTTCTACTGGGCGCAGGCGGTTACTTCATTCACGATCGCGTTGTGCTTCGACCGGGCCGTTCGTCAACCGGACCCGCGCAAGCGGTGTCGCTCGCGATTTTGCCGTTCCGCAATATTTCCAACGATCCTGCGATCGATTGGATAGGAAACGAGCTGGCGAACAACCTGAGTACCGACGTCGGGCAGTCGTCGCAACTGCACATTGTGTCTTCGGATCGCGTTTTCCAGATTTTGAAAGATCTGCATATCGCCCCGAACGCGGAAATGGATCCAGACACACTTCGCCGCATTGCCGAGAATTCCAACGCTGACATCTTGGTTTCGGGCCGGTACCACAAAAGCGGCGATCAAATTGTCATCGACGGGACATTGCAAGACCGCAAGCACGATCGCACGGTGCCTCTACGCGTCGACGTGCCGAGCGAGAAAGATCTCCCCAAGAAGATGGATGAGTTCGCGGAATTGATCCGCACGAATCTATCGATGTCGTCCGACGTTTTGAAAGAGTTGAAGGCCAGCTCGTTCCAGCCGACATCGGAATCGGTCGCCGCTCTTCGTGATTACAACCAAAGCTTGCAGCTCATCCGAGACGGGAAAAACCTCGATGCAATCAAGGGACTTCAGGCAGCAATCAAAGAAGATCCCCAATTCGCTCTCGCATTCTCGCGCCTGGCCGAAATCGATCTTGATTTGGGTTACGACTCCGACGCCGAACGCAACTCGCGCCGCGCGGTCGAACTGAGCGATCAGCTTCCGAAAGCAGAAAAATATCTCATCCAAGCCAATCACTGGCGCGTGATGAAGGATCCTAAAAAGGCCATCGACGCCTACGAGAATCTCGCAAAAACTTTTCCTCAGAACGCGGACGTTCTCTACGCGCTCGGCAGTCTGTACGTCGATCAGGGCGATTACGCGAAAGCCAAGGCCGAGTTTCAGAGTATTTTGAAATCCGACCCAAAAAATATCAAAGCGTTGTGGCAACTGGGCACGGTGGAGTTTCTGCAGGCAAACCCACAAGGCGCCCTGGAGCCTTTGAATCAAGCGTTAAGCTTCGCCGTCCAATACGACAATCAGGAGCAGAAGGCGCTGGTCCTGCAGGCGCGGGGAATTTCCTATCGCCAAATGAACAAGCCCGAAGATGCGATGAAGGATTTCCAGGACTCGATGGAAATCTCTCGCAAACTGGGGCTGAAGCGCCTGCAGGCGAACAGCCTTTCGGAGACCGCGCAAGTTCAGATCGCGATGGGCAAGCCAGATGCGGCGATGGCTAGCTACAATCAGTCTCTGCAAATCCTGAAGGAAATTGGGATCAAGAAAGACTATGGCGACATCTTGATCAATCGCGGCGTTCTCTATGAGAGCCGCGGCGATCTCGACAAAGCGTTGCAGGATTACAAGGATGCGCTTCAGATCGAACGCGACGCCAACGACGAAAATTACATGGCGGTGTGTCTGAGCAATATTGGCTACGTCTATTTCGCCAAGGGTGACACTGACAACTCGCTGATCTACTACCAGCAGTCGCTCGCGCTACGCGAGAAACTCAATCAGCCCGTATACCTAACCGAAACGCTGAGCGCGCTCGGCGACGTTTATACGTCGATGGGCGACTACGACAAAGCTCTACAGGTTTTGCTGCGGGCGCAGGATGTTTCTCGCAAGGCGAACGATGCCCGTGCGGCAGCTGGCGTCTCCGTGCTGGTCGGCAATGTGCTGACGTACGAAGGACGAGTCGGTGCCGCTGTAAGCGCGATGCAGGATTCGGTCAACGGATACCGGTCGGCGAACAATCAGAGCATCGACATGGTGGACGCCTTGAACGGATTGGCGAGCGCCTTTGCGCTTGCGGGACGTCCGTCGGAATCGGCAAAGCCTATGGACGAAGCGCGCAACCTGGCGAAAGACCTTAAGAATGACGCCGCGAACAGCGAGTTGCTGAACACGCAAGGCGACATCGCATACTACAGCGGCGATTTGAAAGCGGCGCGCGGCTTCTACGAACAAGCTGCCGGCGCTGCGGCGCGCGCGAAGGATCGCGACAAGGCGACGATTGCGCGGCTGAATTTAGGGCGCGTCTCGATCGCGGAGGGGAAACCGGCAGCGGGCGAACTTAAGCCAGCAATTCAGCAAGCCGATTCGTCTCACCTCACGTACTACGCCATGCGCGGTTCCGTTGATCTCGCCGAAGCGACAATCAAATCGAAAGACTATACGCAGGCAAGGCAAATGCTCGAAAACAGCCAGACGCGCAGCGAAAAGTTGGGCGCGCGTATCGAAACGGCGCGCATTCATTTTCTGTTGGGCGAAGCGATGCGCCTGGGCGGCGATCCACGGGCAGCCACGAGCCAATACGGGCAGGCGATGCGCGCGCTCGACGATCTCAAGAAAGAGGCTGGCGCCGAACATCTACTCGACCGCGCGGACCTCAAGGCCATCTACGCGGAGGCGAGCAAGCAGTTCTCTTCCAGCGGGTAAGCGACGGGCCGCGGCAAACGCGTAAATCCCCGATTCACATCACTCGCCTAGCTGATCAATCGATTTGCTTGGTTCACGAGCCCCCGAGCGTCTCGCTGTCTCTCCGATCGCCAAATCAAGACGCCTTTCGACGCCCAAAGAAGCGCCCGTCGAAGGACGACGGGCGCTTCGTAGATTGTTCGTTATGATCCGCGATTACTGCGTGACTTTCGTCACCAC
>JAFAZL010000331.1 GCA_019239815.1 Acidobacteriota bacterium | reverse complement strand
ACGGAGAAGATTTTGCCTGGGCGATGGGAAGAGGCGCGGCAACCGAATGAGAAGGAATTGAAAGCGACGAGCATTTTGCGGCTGGAGTTGACGGAAGTTTCGGCGAAGGTTCGCATTGGGCCGCCGGAAGATGACGCGGAGGACTATGCGTTGGGGATTTGGGCGGGTGTCTTGCCGATGGAGTTGAAAACTGGTGCGCCGATTCGAGACGAGCGATGCGATGAATCGATTCCGGTGCCGGAGTACGTCAGCAACTATCATCGATAAATCTTCTTGAGTGATCACAAAACCCGCACCCTCTGAAAGCTGAGGGTGCGGCACCCTGGATCAATCGCGCGTACGAGCGATGATTCGTAGTGACACGATGAGCTGAGATCCTTCACTCGTTCAGGATGACAGTTTGGGTGGTGGATCGGCGCTACTTCACGGTGCGGATGAAGTCGGCGAGGAGGCCGTAGCCCGTAGCTTCGATGCCGGGGTTGTGCTCGACGAGCGAGAGCCCGAAGACGTCGAGGTCGAATCGGATGGCGGAGCTGCTGCCTTCGAGATTAGCGAGCGGGTCGCTCGCGAGGAGCAATTCGGGTTGGACGCTGCAATCGACGCCGACACCGCGGCGTTCGGCGCGACAGACGAGTTTGTAACGCATGCCTGAATTGCGCACGGAGCGAATTTTTTCTTCGCTGAGGTCGCGGATGCCAGTCCGGCGGACCTGATCGAGCTTGAGCGGCACACCAAGAAGAACGATGGCCATCGCGGCGACTTTTACGGCGGAATCCCATCCATCCAAATCGGCGCTGGGATCGGTTTCGGCGATTCCCATTTGTTGGGCGCGGCGAATGGCGTCGTCGAACGAGCGGCCTTTTTCGATTTCAGTGAGCACGACGTTGGTCGTGGAGTTGAGCACGCCGGAGAAACCGCGCAAGTCGGTGGCGGGCAGGCCGAGCGGAAAGAGCGAAAAAATCGGGACGCCGTCCATCACAGTCGCTTCGTAGAGAAAGCGGCGATCTTTTTCTTCGGCGAGCGCGGTGAGTTCGTGAAAGGCGTGGACGACGGGGCCTTTGTTGGCAGTGACGGCGTGCGCGCCGAGTTCGAGCGCGGCTTTGATGTGATCGGTGGCGGGTTCGCCCGTGGCGGCATTGAGCGAGCTGGTTTCGAAAACGAAGTCGGCGCGAGCGCGTTCGATCCATTCGCGGACATTGTGCGGCGCCGATGCGGGATTCGGCGTCGGCCAATGATTATTGAGGATGGCGAGCGGATTGAGGCCGTCGGGATCGGCGACCCAGCCGTTGCGGCGCGTTCCGATTCCGGTGAGGCGCCAGCGTATGTCGTAGCGGCGGCGCAACTCGGTCTCTTTCGAAATGAGCAGGCGCAGGAAAGCGCGCGCGACGTTACCGAAGCCGACGATGGCGAGGTTGTAGGACGGCACGACTAAGTCTCCGAGAAGATGAAGTAATGACGCAAAGAAGTAATGAGGTAACGACTTTCGCGCGATGCGCCGGGGTTGATTGTAAATGGCTGAGCTGCGATTCGTCTAAACCCCGCATTCTGCGAAACGAACGCGGCTACAGCGTGACGATAGCTGTCCGCCCGCTAGTGTGATGCGGTTGCGGCGGAAAGTTTAGTGGCGGCGGATGAGATTAGTTCGGCTTCGCTTTGCAGCACTTTGCCGACGACGAAGATGGCTTCGTCGGCTTGTTTCCATTGTTTGAGCTCGATGGATTCGCGGACGGCTGGGATCGTTTTGACGGCGTAGCCTGTGTAGAAGCCGGGGGCGTAGATCTGGTGTTTGAACCACGGACGGTTGGGCAAGCCTTCGGCGGTGAGGAGTTTTCGTTCGCTTTCGATTAGGAGAGCGTTCACTTCGGTGAGTAAAGCGGACGCGAGAGCGGTGTTGCCGTTAGCGATCGCGTGTTCGTAGGCTTTGTGATATTCGGCGGCGCTGCGGGAAAGCGCGTCGGCAGCGTTGTCGAGCGGTGCGAAATTCAGATACGTGGGTACGGTTTCGGCCGCGGGTGGCGAGAGCGGCTCCTTCGGATCGGTGGTCGCGGCGAAAACACCTTCTTCGAGTTCGCGATTGCGCTCGAGAGCATCTTCACGCGCTTTTTGCGCGAGGCCTTTCAGTTCCTTGATGTACGTCTGAATCTTGTCGCTGAAATCGTTGAATTCAAAGGGAAGCAGATCGGCGTCGGCGAGACGCATCACCATCGTGCCGGCGGCTTGCGCGAGCGCGCGGCCGTAGACGAAATCGCGATCCGAAAAGTGGGTGTACCAGTAAAAATCGTCGTAGATCGAATGGTAAATGCCGCCGCCGTCCTCACCGCCGAATCCGAGATCGAGAGAGGCGACGCCCAGGTGATCGAGGAACGCCGTATAGTCGGAGCCCGATCCGAGGGCGCCGATCCGCAGGTCGGGA
>JAFAZL010000283.1 GCA_019239815.1 Acidobacteriota bacterium | reverse complement strand
GAACTCCGCGTGGGGACGTTGCCTGCGGAACTACACTGTATACCGAAACGCGCGAAAATTCTAGGCGGCAAGAGTGTGGAAAAATGCGAAATTTTTGCGTTCGAGCGAGCTAAGAAACCTGAGTTCCGTAACTAAATGGGGATTGCGCTGAACGTCGCGATGAAGTAGCGCGTAACTCGCGCCGCGGAATTCTGGAGCAAAATTCGATCAGGAGTGCCGTTTTGCCGGTCGCCAGCGAGCTATAGTTCGCGGCGGCCTTCCATGGCTTTCATCATCGTTACTTCGTCGGCGTATTCGAGGTCGGCGCCGACGGGGATGCCGACACCGATGCGGGATACGCGCACGCCTAGAGGTTTCAATAGCTTAGAAAGATAGACGGCCGTCGCTTCGCCTTCGGCGGTCGGATTGGTTGCCATGATGATTTCTTCGACGGCGCCGTCTTTCAATCTTTCGACGAGCGACTTGATGCGAAGTTGTTCCGGGCCGCGGCCTTGTAGCGGGGAGAGCGAGCCGCCGAGGACGTGGTACATGCCACTGTAAGTGCGAGTTTTTTCAATCGCAAGAATATTATGGGCTTCCTCAACGACGCAGATCGTTTTGTGATTGCGCGTCGGACCGATGCAGTAGAGGCACGGATTCGTGTCGGTGATGTTGTGGCAGACGGAGCACTCGCGGATCTTTTCCTTGGCGTCGCGAATGGCGTCGGAGAGCGCCATGGCTTCTTCTGGCGTGGCGCGCAGCAAGTGGAACGCGAGGCGTTGCGCGGTTTTTTGTCCAATACCGGGAAGATGTTTGAGAGCGTCGATGAGTCGTTCGACTGGGGCGGCAAAATCAGGCATGAGTGATGTGTAGCATAGCGAAGGATTTGGCGCAAATTCGTCGGCGGTCGACCAAATTTGTTCGAATGAAGAGGGTACACCCCCTATGTTTTTCAAAGAGTGTGCAATGCATTGCGAGAATTGGAGTTGGGCGAAGTGTTCGATTTCGGGACTGTGGGAGTTGTTGAAAATACAGAAATTATTTTGCGGCCAAGCTCACAGAGATAGTGGAACAAGTAGACCGAAACTAAAACTAGAAGAGGCCGGGAATTTTCAAACCGGGGATGCCGGGGATGGTAGCGGAGAGGTTCTTCATTTGATTCGAGAGCTCTTCGTCGACGCGGCGCGAGGCTTCGTTCACAGCGGCGCGAACCAGATCCTGCAACATTTCTTGATCCTTGCTGGCGAAGACATCAGGCTCGATACGGACGTCCACCAATTGCTTCTGGCCGTTCATGCGCACTACGACCATGCCGCCGCCTGCGGAGGCTTCTACTGCGACAGCATTCACCTGACGTTGAATGTCTTCCTGGACTTGTTTCAACCGGGAGAGCATCTGTTGGAGAGCGTTGACTTCCATCAGGATTCCTCTTGGTTGCGCTTGACTTCGGTTATTTTACCACCGAAGCGCTGCATCATCGACTTCACTAACGGATCGCGCTCGAACTGATCTCGCAAATCCTGCGACGCCGATCCGCGCGAAGCCGAAGAAGCGACCGCCGCAACCGACTCCAGTTTAGCACAGACGCGCACGGGACGACCGAGCACCTTGCCCGAAATGGTACGAATTTTTTCGAGAGAGTCACGACCTTCAATCATTTCGGCATATGTGCGGGCAGCGGTCGCAAAATAAATTCGGAGTTCGGAGCCTTCGAGTTCCCAACGATGGCCGTGCTCGAGAAGTTCGCCGAGAAATTTTTGTTGTGACTGAATCGTGGATTTAATTTCGGCAACTTTCTCTTCGGAGAGACCGGCCGCCGCCGTCGTTGTCACAGCATTGCCGGACGAGCCTCGTGTTTCTTCGGCATCCTGCTCTGCCGCCGCGGCGACGGGGCGAGTAGCTACCGGCGCTGGCGCTACTGCTGCGGGCGCGGCGAAAGCTGACACCGAGGATTGCGGAGCGCGCTCGACCGGACGGAAAGGAAGTGGCTGTGGTGACGATGAAGCCGCGGCAGCCGCGGCAGATGCACGCTGCGCCGTGAAAGGCGACGGAGACGAAAGCGCGGACGGCACTTCACGTTTTTGTGGGGCAGAAGAAACGGCGGACGGAGTTGCGCTACGCGTAGTGCTGCCGCTAGAAGATACCGGTGTGCCGCTGCGGACTTCGGCCATCAATTCTTCGAGCGGAGCAAGCCGCGCCGCGTTGATCAAACGCAGCAAACCCATT
>JAFAZL010000152.1 GCA_019239815.1 Acidobacteriota bacterium | reverse complement strand
CCGGCGGATGTGGCAAAGGCACTGCGCCGGATTGAAGACGCGTTAGAAGAGATTGGGACGTGCGGCGCGGATAGAGATAAAGCGCGGAGGGCAGTTGCTAGGCGCCGGTAGCACGACGGCAGGATTGCTAGTGCGGTTGCGGCTGAGATCCTCGTCGGCCTTCTGCCGCCTCGGGATGACAGGTTTTAAGTTTCAGATGAAAAAGTTACGCTGAGCGGGCGAAGCTGGGGAAGAAGGTGCCGCCCTCCAGAACGTTGCGGACTGCGTCCACCAAGTCATGACCGGCGCGAGATTTCGCGACGTAGCCTTGTGCGCCCGCATTAACAACTTCGCGCACGGTTTGCGCTGATTCGTGAACTGAGAAGAACAGAATTTTCGCCGTCGGATTTTCTTTGCGGATTTGTTGAGCGGCATCGATGCCGGTCAAGCCTGGCATGTTGATGTCCATGATGATGAGGTCAGGCCGCAGCTCCCGCGACTTCACGACGACTTCCCTTCCCTCGAATGCCTCGCCGCATACAGCCCATTCATCGTGACTTTCGAGCAAGCCGCGCACGCCGCGGCGCATGACTTCGTGATCGTCGGCGATCAGAATGCGACGACGCAAGTCGGAAGTCGATGCAGTGGCGTCGCCATTCGCGGAGTCGTGGCCGGCGGCGGAAACTGTAACTTCGCTGTCTTCGATCAGTTGCGGGGCTTTCGCCTTCTTGAACGGAACCGTGGCGCTGACGCGCGTGCCGTCGCGCCCGAAATCGACGTCGAGCTGTCCGCCAAGCTGGCGCAAGCGTTCGCGCATGCCGGGGATGCCGACGCCAAGGGCTGCGATGCCCTCCACCTTCACGCGAGCCGCCCCCGCTTCGATCCCCTTGCCGTGGTCGACGACTTCGAGCCTCACGGAGTCCGGCGCGTCCAAAACACTGATTTCGGCATCCGGGCTGCCGGAGTAGCGGTGAACGTTGGTGAGGCTTTCTTGCACGACACGGAAAAGCGCCATTTCGACTTCCGTGGAAAGGCGGCCGAGATTAGGAGAAATGTTGACAGTGAGCCGGATGCCGCTGCGCTTTTGAAATCCTTCGGCGTACCAGCGCACGGCGGAGCCGAGGCCGGATTCATCGAGCAATGGCGGATGGAGCAAATATGACAGGGTGCGAATTTCTTCGCCGATCATGCGAACGATTTCGCGACCTTCGTTGAGCGCTTCCTGACGTTCGGGTTTTTTGGTATCGAGGAGACGCGCGACGCGGTCGAGCGACATGGAAAGCGCGGCAATTTTCTGCCCGGTCGTATCGTGAAGGTCGCGGGCGATGCGGCGGCGCTCTTCGTCTTGCAACTGGAGCAAGCGACCGGAAAGTTGACGTAGAGAAGACTCCGTGACGCGCAGTGCTTCGTTGGTTTCGACAAGTTCGGTCAATTCGGTGGCGACGGCGCAAAGGGCTTCCATGCCAAACTGATGACTGGGTGTGAGCGTGAGCCGCACCGTGCGAGCGCGTCCGGCTCGATCAACGATACGAATTTCACCGCGCGCGGGACTTCTGCTCGCTTTGCCAATCAAGCTTCGCAACGCATCGATGTATTCGCCGGAGACGAAATTCTCAATCGGGCTGCCGATGAAACGCTCGAGTTGGGCGTCGAAAATGTTGGCGAAGCTGCGGTTGGAATAGAGAACAGTGCCGTCGTTCGAGAGAGTCGCGGCACCTTCGTCGATCGTTTCGACGAGGAGGCGATAGGGATGCTCGGCACCTTGCAACGTGAAAACCTGATCGCCCTTGGGGGCGCTAACGACGACGGCGTCGACTTCGCCGGCGCGGATGGCGCGGAGTGTTTCTTCGAGCTCAACAACACGCTCGCGCAATTCGCCAAGTCCCCTCGATCCCATGGACCGGACCGCCAAATGCTTGCTTCTCTTGACTGGTTTTTTCGATCTCTTCTTCATAAAAGCTCCTAGGCCTTTTTGAGATCGAGGCCGAGCACGACGCGATTCGCATCGGAAAAGTCGCCAACGAGACGACGGAGAGGCAGAGGCATTGTCTTGATCAACGTCGGCGCGGCAATGATCTGCCCTTCAGCGGCCAGGGCGGGTTGCTGGTAGATGTCAATCACTTCCAACGAGAAGCGCCCCGTCAAATATTTCTCACACAGGCGCTGAAGATTCTCGACGGACTGAAGGGAGCGAGGAGTCTGGCCGGTAACATAAAGGCGCAAGATGTAGTGGCCTTTCTCGACGCGACCCGTTTTTGCAGGCTTCGCGCGAGGCTTTCGAGACTCTTTGCTCCGATGGCGTTTCAATTCACGATTCCAGTCTCCCGGAGGTTCAGTCCTACCAAGACTCTTTCGAGATCCGACAAATCGCCGATGATTTTACGGATGGGCATGGGCAGATTGCGGACCAGAGTCGGAATAGCGAGGATCTGGTCGCCCTGGGCGAGTTGCGGAGTTTTGACCAGGTCGATGACGTGGAGCTTGTAGCGGCCTGTCAGATGTTCGTCGCAGATTTTTTTCAGGTTTGCTAGAGCGGCGAGCGATTTAGGAGTCTGACCGGCGACATACAGCCGAAGTTCGACCAACCCGGCGTCGCCGTTCTTGGCAGTCGCTTTTTTGCTCGCTGCTTTCTTTGTTTTCGATTTGGCGGCAACTTTGCGTTTCATGATTCGTCCAAGCCTCACGCCCGACCGGCGGACTTGGATTTCCCCCCTCGAAGTGACGACATATCGACTACATCCTGCGCCAAACGCTGCTCCCGCTTCAACTCTTCCGAAGCCAGCAGACCCGACTCGGTCTCATCATCCGCGAGTTCGACACGTAACGCCGCGATTTTAGCTTCGACGACCCTACGGCGACGCTCACGGGAGCGGATTTTCTCTTCGGCAGTCTGGCGACGAGCCAATCCATCTGCCTTTTCTTGCGCTTCTTGGTTAAGGCGAGCCGAACCGGTCAGGACTGTTCCGGCACCGATGTAGACCGGAAGAAGGCGAAGACCGTCGCGCGACATGACGAACTCACGAACCTGATTCGAGTGCGCCATACCGCGCGACTTGAGAACGTAGATGCAACGGTTGCGCTCGCCGTTTAACTCGACGTCGCGGACAAGAATCCACGTGTCGATGAGCGACGAGACACCAACTTCGGTTTCCTCGAATTCTTTATTGGAGCCGGAGACGAGGGCGGTAAACATGGCAGTAATCTGGCGGGTCTTGAGGAAGTCGAGCAAGCGCATCAGCATCGAGCGAACTTCGTACACGTTGCCGACAATCAGGTTGGAAATCGGATCGATCACAACCACAGTGGGATTGAAACGTTCGACGAGTTTGTGAATCTGGAGGAGATGCATCTCGAGACCGCTTTGGGTTGGACGCCAGGCCTCGAAGCTAAGTAGCCCCTTCTTGATGTGTTTTGCGAGATCGAGCCCAACCGAGCGCATATTGCGAACCGCCTGATCGGCGGATTCCTCGAAAGCCACGTAGAGGCAGCGTTTCCCTTCTTCGCAGATCTTATTTGCGAGATGTGCGGCGATCGTGGATTTACCTGAACCCGCAGTGCCGGAGACAAGAATGGAGGTGCCCTTGTAGAAGCCCTTTCCTTCCAGCATGGCATCGAGACTGGGTATGCCGCTGGAGACACGCTGGTTTGACACTGGATGATCGAGCCGCATGGACGTGCTCGGCAGCACGGAGAAGCCTTGGTCGTCGATGAGGAACGGATATTCGTCGGCACCATGGGACGTGCCCCGATACTTAATGATGCGCATACGGCGCGTAGAGACCTGTTCGTTCACGCGGTGATCGAGGAAGATGACGCAGTCGGAGACGTATTCTTCGAGACCATAGCGCGTGAGCGAGCCGTCGCCGCGTTCCGCGGTCACGACGGTCGTCAGACCACGATCCTTGAGCCAGCGGAAGAGGCGGCGAATTTCGGCACGGAGCAAACCGGAATTGGAGAAGCCGGAGAAGACGGCTTCCAGCGTGTCGAGCACAACGCGCTTGGCGCCAATTGAATCGATGGCGTATTGGAGGCGGACGAAAAGGCCTTCGAGATCGTAGGCGCCGGTTTCTTCAATCTCGGCGGGCTCGATCTTGACGTAATCCATGATCAGCTTTTTACGAGAGGAAAGCGCTTTGAGATCGAAACCGAGGGACGCGACGTTCTTCGTCATCTCGTCGCCGGTTTCCTCGAAGGTCATCAGGACACCGGGCTCGTTAAACTCAGTGGCACCCCGAACGAGAAATTCCATGGCGAACATGGTTTTGCCGCAGCCAGGGCCGCCGCAAACGATTGAGGGGCGCCCTTTTGGCAGACCGCCTTTGGTGATCTGATCGAAACCTGTAATTCCTGTCAGCGCTTTTTCGAGTTTAGGAAGGGGCTTTTCGCTCTCGTTGTGCCGCACTTTCGACGTTGCCAACGCGTAGTCCTCCGAGATTGGGAATTGCCGTATCGTCGTTCCCATGGCTGGGACGCCAGGCGAACTGTGAGAAGCGATTATCTATGAGCATTTTGGCCAACCGAAAATCAATCGAAGGAAAATGAAGCACATACAAAGGAAATGAAAGGCATCGACTACAGGAAAGACCGTATAGACGGTCATTGAACTCATGTAGATCGATTCGTAAATGTCGGCATTTCGACGCCGCAAGCGCTCCACTCGGCAACGGCACCAAAAAAGACGGCATCGAAATGGGAGTGTTTGGAAGAATCCTGCCGGACCCGGGAACCGCAGAGACCTCTCACCAATACTTTATAGGGCAAATCATAAAGGCCGTTAGAACAGACAATCTGTAAGGAGAAAGGGACCATGAAGCGATTAGCATTCTTGCTTTTCTTGGCGGGGTGTCTCGTGCCGCTGGCACAGGCGCAGGACGAGGAGCACGTGCAGGTCGGCGTGTTCGCGGACTATCTTCGCCTGAACCAAACCGGCAACACCAATTTCGGTGGAGTCGGCGCGCGAGCGGGCTTCCAACTTTACAAGGAACTCAAACTCGAAGGTGAAATGAGCTACGACTTTGGTCAGACCTTCACGGAAGGGTTTACCGATACCGGCACAGGAACTGTGACGTTCGCGCGGACCAATCTTCGAACGCTACATGGAGAGTTCGGGCCGAGGCTTAACATCGGCCATCACGCGATTCAGCCGTTCGTGTTTGTGAAGGGCGGGTTCATCAATTTCAGAATCGATGGCGCGCCGGCGACGGTGGGAACGTTCGTCAGTAGTGTGAGCGGTTTGCGAACCGATGATGTAAGTCCGGTGCTGTATCCGGGCGGTGGATTGCAGGGGCACCTTGGGCCGATCGGTTTGCGGCTCGACGTGGGCGACGAGATTTATTTCAACAACGGGTCACACCACAACTTGCGGGTGGCGTTCGGGCCTGTTTTCCGATTCTAATTCGCAGTTTGTTTCCTAAACATGGTCGCGCGGGAAGCCAAGGCTTTCCGCGCGATTTTGTTTTAACTGCGATACTTATCGTATAGTAATCGTTTATCATCTTGGTAGCGAATCGATGGCTTCCGATTGGGCCAATCGAGCCGCCTCACCCATTCGTTGACTTGCCTGCGATGTCACCCTAGAATTTCCGCAACGATCCACTCGCTGCAGATTGGTACCACCATGCTCGGGCAAACCATCTCGCACTACCGGATCACCCAAAAACTGGGTGCGGGCGGCATGGGTGTGGTCTATAAGGCGATCGACCTGAAACTGGAACGCACGGTTGCGCTCAAATTCCTTCCCCAAGACATGGTTGTTACCGGTACCGATCGCGAGCGATTGCTGCGCGAAGCGCGCGCGGCTTCGACGTTGGACCATCCGAATATCGGCGTGATTCATGGGCTGGAAGAGTCCGACGATCGTCAGTTCTTCATCGTCATGGGCTATTACGAGGGAATGACCCTCGCCGAAAAACTGGATCGCGGGGTCATGCCGATCCGCGAAGCACTGGATCTGGCCATTCAGATCGCGCGCGGACTGAGTGCTGCTCACGCGCGGAGCATCGTCCATCGCGACATTAAACCGTCGAACGTGATCATCACACCGGACAATGTCGTCAAGATCGTAGATTTCGGTTTGGCGCGCGTGGTGGCCTCCGCTAGCGCAACACAGTCGATTTCACTGACCGGCACTCTGCCCTACATGGCGCCAGAACAAATTTTAGGCGAGCCA
>JAFAZL010000138.1 GCA_019239815.1 Acidobacteriota bacterium | reverse complement strand
TGAACTCCGCGATTGTGTCTGGCGCAGGAATGGCGATGCCCGGTTCGGGGGCAAAGCCCGACGCGGAGTTCCCCGATAAATTGTTGGCGTCGATTCCGTTGAACTGAAAGTTGTTGGCCGTAGTCTTTGCGCCGTTCACTTCCACGTTCTGGGTGTTTTTTCCAAATGCGCCGGCATCGGGGACGCCTACGATGACCCCAGGGGAGAGAGCGAGTATTTGCGTAAAGTTTCGATTCGCGAGCGGCAGCGCCTGGATTGTCTGTCCGTCGGTGGTTTGGCCGAGCGCCGAGCTTTGCGTTTCTGCTAGCTCCACATTCTCCATGACTTCGACCGTGGTCATGCTCGTACCGATCTGCAGTTTGAAATCGATGCTGGTCGTGTTGCTCGCCAGCACGTGAACGTTGGCCGTTGACTGCGAGACGAATCCAGAGGCTTCCACCGTCAGCGAATAATCGCCTGGCGGCAGAAGCGCGGCACGAAAGACGCCGTCCCCCGCCGTCGAGACATCTCTTGTGAAATTGGTGTCCTTGTTAAGGATGGTCACGCGTGCGCTCGAAATGCGCGCTCCTGAAGGATCGGAAATCGTGCCGGTGATCGCCCCTGTACCGGGAGTCTGCGCTGTCGTCCGCGGTGTGACCATATGGAACGCCAGTGCGACGAGAAGGAGGAGAGCGCTTGTTTGCAGCATGCCTCTCTTCGGCTTGGTCCAAACATTTCGAGAAGAAGGATGCACATGTGCCGATGTGATTTTCGGCTCCGCGGACGTTCGACGACGGTGACTGATATCCATTTGCCCCACGCATTCAGACTTCTCAAGTGAGAAACGACGGTAGAAGAAAGGCCGGTTTTGATTTGTCAAAAAAACATCACGCAATTGCAAACCTTGTGTTCGAGACATCCTGGGACAGGTTTTAGCGACAGATTTTCATTCGTCGAGAAAATCGTGACACCCCGGCGACTTTGCGGTGACAACTCGCTGCATGTACCAGCCCTAGCGTGAATGTGTCAGCTCAATGGCATGTCCCCAGAGCGGGTGACTCGGGCCGACGCAGCCGGAACTCAGGAGATGTTTCAGGGTGTGGATTTCATGCTAGGTAAGATTTTTACAGTTTTTCTTTTGTATCTTTTTTGTTGGTCTCTCGCGGACGCCCAGGAAAATATCCCGATCATTTCCGGCGGCGCAGGTTTTCTATCCTCGACGCAGGGTGGGACGAACGTGCTGCAGCCGGTTCTTGCGCCGGTGCTTGCTGCACCGCTCGGTGACCGCTGGCTGATCGAGTCTCGCGCCGATCTGCGCATTGTGGACTTCCAGCAGGGCCCGGGCGGACCGTATCAAAATCAGTCCTTCGCCACGCTCGAATATCTTCAACTGGATTACAACGCGAACTCGCATCTGACGATCACGGCGGGGCGATTCCTGACGCCGTTCAATATTTACAACGAACGGATCTCGCCGATATGGATCAGCAAGCTGCAGGACGCGCCTTACGTTGCGGCGATTGGGACTGGTCAAGGATACAGCGACGGCATCATGTTGCGGGGAGCACTCGTCGCGACGAGTCGATACGCCGTCAACTACGAAGCTTATTTTTCCACGCTAAGCACGGTGAACAAACTCACGTCGGAACGCGGCACGGGTGGAAGAGTGAGTGTGTTTGTTCCCTCGACCCGTTTTGAGCTTGGAGCGTCGTATCGAAAGACGCTGCAAGGAACGCGTTCTAATGCTGAAGGTGTGGACCTGACGTGGGAACCGTATCAAATGCCACTGCAGGTCCGAGGCGAATGGGCGCATTCCGAAAGCGGATTTGGATATTGGATTCAAGCCTCGTACCGTTTCTCTCAGATGAAGAGCGAGACATCGGCGCTGGGACGTCTCGAGCCGGTGTTCCGGATGCAGCAGTTTTTCAGGTCGGAGCTAAATCCGAATGATTCGCTTCCTACGACGAATGCCCAACAGCCGACATTCGGTCTGAACTATTACCTCCCGCACGAAATTCGCTTGAACGCAAGCTACGGGCGCCAATTCCTGGCGCGCGACACCAATACAAATGTGTGGGAGTTCGGAATCACATATCGATTCCTGTTTCCGCTGTGGCCTGGAGAGTCGAAATGAAACGCGGATTGTTCATCATCTTTGCGATTTGCTGGGCCTCGGCTATCTGCATGGTCGCTGCAGCGCAAGGAAACCAACCAAAATCGCAACCCAAGTCTCCGGCAAATACGCAAGAAACCGCGGCTGATGAGAGCGCGGAGGGCGAAAAGCTGTTTCACACTCATTGCGGACGCTGCCATAACGCACCAGAAAGCCTCTCTCCGCGCGAGGCTCGAGCCGTTGTTCGACATATGCGCGTTCGCGCCACGCTGACCAATGAGGACGAACGGTTGATCCTCAAATTTCTGGCGCCATGACTTATTTTCACTTCGCGAATCCCCATTAGGAGAGTTTCGCATGTTTGGTTTCAAAATCATGATCACACTGACTGCGGCGCTGCTGTTTTGTGGCGTTTCATCCGGCGGACCGGAAGCGCCGCGCCGAATCGAAATAACTGCAAGCAAGTTTTCGTACAGCCCAAACCAGATCACGTTGAAGAAGGGCGAGCCCGTAGTTTTGGTTCTTCACAGCACAGATACAACTCATGGGATGAAAATCCCAGACCTTAATGTCAATGTTACGGAGATTAAGAAGGGCAAGGAGCTCGAAATCCCTTTGGACCCAACGAAGATAGGTCAGTTCAAAGGTAAATGCGCTCACTTCTGCGGTTCGGGCCACGGTTCGATGACAATCGAAATCGACGTCGTCGAATAACTTGCGCAGAGGAGTCAAGTGTTCAAAACGGTGATTGCCATGAGCGCGGGCGGCGTGTTGGTCGGACTGATAGTTGGCACCTTATTCCTGCTACGCGGCGCTGCCGCGCAGCCCGCTGGCAGACTTGAAACGTTCGTGATGACCGCAGCGAAACAACGACTCCTTGTCGGCAATAGAAACGCAAGGAACCCTGTGCCTGCGGATTCAAAGAATATTCTCGAAGGGCAGCAGAATTTTTCGCACTACTGTTACGTTTGCCACGGACTGGACGGCCAAGGTACTGGCGTGCCATTTGCGGACGCGATGTCACCGCCGTTGCCTTCGCTGACTTCTCGATCGGTGCAAGCCTACAGCGACGGCCAACTTTTTTGGGTAATCAAAAATGGCCTCTGGCCAACGGGAATGCCGCGCGCCAACGGCATCCTCAACGACGATGAAATCTGGTCGATCGTCACGTACATTCGGCATCTGCCGCCCGCCGGAAGCTTGCCGGAACCTCGTGCGTACGCCGACGAACCTTGCGACAACCCATCGGGCCAATAGCAGGGTTCGGCGATTCTTCGAACTCACCAGGTTGTGGCTTTGAACTTTGTTGAGAATCGAGCAAAGTGGTAGTTTGACGCCTAGTCCACGGTCAGTTGTTCCGCACTGATTTTGAAAGCCGATGAGAAAAATTGGTACCCGGGGTGGGAGTCGAACCGATCACGATGCTGAAAGTACGCAAGTTCTTGATTCTACGAAGAGCGAAAAACTACACAACCCATGAATCAGCCCAAGCTAGGTACACCAGAGGTACACGCAAAGTATAGGGAAGAATCGTCGCCGAGATCATCTTCCGGATACGTAGGGACCTTCCCACACAGTCCGCCCCTCGTGGTCGATGTAAGCAAGCGTCTTCAAGCTTGAGACAAGGCAAAGCCCGTGCTGGAAATCGTGCGTTCCCATGTAGTTGCCAGAAAACGCTCTTTCCCCACTCCGTTCTATGAAATGCGTCATTCTTTGTCCAAAAGGCGTCACCCGAGCCAGACCTTCGGAAAACCGATTTGCATATTGATACGAAGGCTGGACGATAAACTCCCCAGATTTGTCGATGAAGCCTCGCAGCCCTTTTCTTGCTAGCGCAGCAGGGGCCGAGCCCTCACGAAAGTCGTGGGCATCCCACAATCTTGGCTGAATTACGAAGTCGCCTCCTCTGTTTATGTAACCATACGGCCCCGCTTGATTACCGAGTGAAACGCGGGCTACTTCTTCACGAAATGGTAGC
>JAFAZL010000055.1 GCA_019239815.1 Acidobacteriota bacterium | reverse complement strand
GACGGCTACACCTACACCCTCGACTGCGGCTCCGCCGGCAACTTCAAAGCCACCGCTCGCCACGCTCCCGCTCCTCCAGACTCCCCCATTCGGTACCCCACCCTCTCCATCGACCAATCCATGCAAGTCACCGAAATTCAGTAGCATCCCTTCTTACAACCTGTCGTTCCGACCGTAAGCGCCCGCTTTTATGCATACCGCTCGCTCTTGCGAACGCGCGGGCGCATGGAGCGCAGGAATCCCTTCCGAATGATCCCTGAAGCAGCGAATCGCCCGGAACTTTTTCCCGCCCCAAACGTACCTACATCCAGCAGCGTCCGCTCGACGCCCTTAGAGAAACGCACCGCGTCCCCGACAAAACGCAAAGGAGCCAAAAATGTCTGGCGATATCATCGGCCTTGTTGCAGTCGTCCTCACCTGTGGCATCCCCGTAGCCGGGATGTATACCTACTACCAGGTCCGCAAATTGCGCAGCCAGGAGCGCCTCGCCGCCATGGCGCGCGGCGTCGAAATTCCGATGGCCGCCGAACTTCCCGAGTCTGCTCGTTCGCGCCGCGCCGGCATCCTGCTGTGCACCGGCGCCATCGGCTACATCCTCACCTTCGCCCTGATCGCCCAAATCTCTCGCGAGCCCGACACCTGGATCGCCGCCGCCTTCGGCATCATCCCTCTCGCCATCGGCATCGGCTATTTCGTCGACCACGCCCTAATCCGTCGCGACGCCGCCGCCCACTGACCTCGCCATCACGCAGCCATCGTTTGCTGACCAGTACTCCACTAAACATCAGCGAACCTGTCCCACGATGAGCGTGATGTCGTCCTGTTGTTCCTGTGGATTGAACTTGCGCACATCGGCGACAACAGAGTCAATTAGCGCTGTTGGAGAAAGCGTGCGATGACGGCGCAAGGATTCGATCAGCCGGTGTTCGCCGAACTCTTCGCCGGAGTCGTTGAACGACTCGGTCGCGCCATCGGTATAGAGCACCAGCGTATCGCCCGGACATAGCTGCCGCTCTTCAAGCGTGCAGTCCCATTTGTCGAAGAGCCCGAGGACCGTAGCGGTAGAGTGCATCCGCTCCAGCGAGCCATCTTGCCGCAGCAGTAGAGCCGGTAGGTGCCCGCAATTCGCGTAGCGAAGGCGGCGCGACACGTCGTCGTACTCGGAGAAAAAGAACGTAGCGTAGTCCCCGTCGGCAGTGTTGTCGAAGAATAGCTGATTGACGGAATGCAGAAATTCGCCCGGGCGCTCAGACGCGCTAACGCATTGGCTTCGCAGATTGGCTTGCAGGTTCGCCATCAGCAGCGCGCCCGCAATTCCTTTACCGGCGATGTCGCCGATAATCAGACCGAGACGTTGCTGGCCCAAATCAAGGAAATCGTAATAGTCTCCGCCAACGTGCCGCGCCGGAAGGCAAACCCCTGCATAGTCCAAAGTGCCGGTGTGCGGCATCCTCTGCGGCAGAAGCCGCGCTTGGACTTGGCGCGCGATTTCCAGTTCGCGCTCCGCCTGGCGTTCGGCTTCGAGCTTTTGCGCCAACGCTCGTCGCCGCATCTCCACTCCGTGCGTCAGCTCATCAAAGCCTGCCAGCCCAAACGAGTTTCCGTCCGGATCCTCGAATCGCGCGAAGATTCCGCCCCACTGCGGCTTGTTGGGTGGCATCGCGAAATGCACGCCGCGGCTGCTCCATTCGTTGTACTTGGCTTGGACGTCTTCGGTGATGAAGTAAATGCCCGTGTCACGGCCGGTCAGTGTAGCAGCCGAATCCGGCGAAGCTTGAGCCAGTGCGATGTTCGCGGTCCCATCGGGCGGCGCGACTTCAATCCAGCGGATGCCGGCGACCCGTTGATCCACGATCAGGCGAAAACCGAGCTGGTCCACATAGAAGCGCAAGCTTCGTTCCTGATCGCGAACGTAGACCATGATGAAGTGGAGAGATACGTAGAGGTCCTGCGTGTCCAAACGGAGCGGATAACGATCCATGCCGAACGGCAATGGGGAATGTTCAGTGTCTCCCATGCGCGGGATTATACGTCCGAACTGCCAGCATAATTCGAACTGGAGGCTCTATCGGCTCAGTTCTTGTTTCGGCACAGACCCTTTGGAGTCCAATCATGAACCATGGTTGTCGCGGGTTCCGACGATTTATGGAGGATGAGCACGATAGACTTGCGCTGTTCGCTGCCGATCGCGGTGAGGTGCATCGCCAATCCCATGGGAGCGATCACGGGAGGACCGCCCACCCGACCGATTTCCACGCGGCCATCGGAAGTTTCGAGACACGTTTCCCCGCCCACCGCATACCAGGCCTCCGGGCCGGAATGGATGTGTGCAGCGGCTGTCATCCCGGGCGTAAAGACCGCTTCCATAAATTGTGCCGAGTACATTTCTCCTGCCACGATGGGAAGCGGGCCAATGTCGGCGACGCGATTTCCATGGGCGGATTTCCATTTCTCATCTGCAATGGTCATCAACCAAACCTTGCCGAAAGACTCGACAACGACGGCCTGCGGCCCCTTGTCTGCCTGCGCAGCAGTCCGTGTTGGATAGGTGTCCAGATGCCAGAACACCTCTGATTTTGCGAGTTGCCCCACCGGCTCGTCGGCCAGAATCCAGCACCCAATTTCTTGCGTTCGCTCACTCGCAGGTTTGCACTTATCGCCAGGAACGGCAACTCCTTGCGCGAACACCTGATTGCAGACGAGCAATCCGGGGCAGACGAAGAGTGTGGCGATCAGCAGTACATGTCGAATCATTGTTCCGACCTCGGATTGATGCGGAATTTTTCAGTGGCATATTGCACCCGCAACCGCCCGGCACACAAGTGATTACGTCCAAGGTTCCTGTGTGGCCGACGCCCTGAATCTATCCGTTCCATCTTCAGCGGTCCAAAAACAAAACAAAGATTTGACACCTCGATTACCCGAAGAAAACCAGCGTGAGCATCTCACTTTCGTGTGAATGAAGTGCCGCGTTTAAATCACGAGATGAGTAAGGAGAATTAGATTGAGAAGGATGCTTTTGCTTTTTGCTGCAATGGTGACCTTAGGCATTTCGTCGAGTGCTCGCGCCCAGCAGACCGGCTTTATGCAGACCAACCTGGTCTCGAACACTGCGGGCGCGGCGACGACAACAGACCCGCAACTCCTCAACCCTTGGGGAATCTCGTTTCTCCCAGGGCAAGATTTCTGGATCTCCGACAACAACAGCGGTACCTCAACGCTCTATGACAACAACGGAAACAAAGACACTGCGCTCGTGGTCACCATACCCGGAGCCACAAAAAATCCGAACGGCAATTGCAATCCTGGTTGCCCGACGGGAACCGTAGCAAATGCGGGCAGCGGCTTCGGCGGCGGACAGTTTATTTTTGACACGGAAGATGGTTTGGTGGCCATCTGGACCGGCGCCAGCAATACCGCGACGGTCGCCTTCGATAACTCGGCCAGCGGAGCCGTTTACAAAGGTCTTGCGCTGCTGAACGGCAACACTCTTTTGGCGGCAAATTTCAATAGCGGCAAAGTCGACGTTCTGAATAACAGCTTCCAGTCGGCTCCGCTGAGCGGTTCATTCACCGACCCGAACCTCCCAGCGGGTTATGCGCCTCACGGGATCCACGTCATCAACAATCAAGTCTACGTTGCGTATGCAATGCAAGACGCTGCAAAGCACGATGCCATGCCCGGCGCTGGTGTTGGGCAGGTAGACATCTTCGACATGAACGGCAATTTTGTGAGCACGTT
>JAFAZL010000024.1 GCA_019239815.1 Acidobacteriota bacterium | reverse complement strand
CGTAGAAATCGTCGGCGTCTTTGATCCTCGCCGCGAACACGGATTCGAAGCCCGCTCCAAAATCGCTCAACGCCAGCGGTGCGTCGGCGGTCGACGGTGTCGACGGCGTTTCTTGTTTTGTCTGCGATGCTGGACTTGGCGGAGCATTGAGGTTCGTACCTACCGATGGATCTCGATCCGTCAATCGAAGCTTGAGTGTAACGCTCTCGCCAGCCTTTAGCGTCGCCGAGCGGAGCGCTGCCATTTTCGTCCCGGTCGGTTTCAGATTTACAGCAGCCTTGTTGCCGTGGATCAGAAATTCGTGAAACGCGTCTTTGACATAACCTTGATTCGGCTCGCCGAATAACCGCTGCGTGTTGGTATCGTTATCGGTGAAAAGCAGCTGCGGACTTCCCTCCGCAAGCAACCAGCGCTTCCCGTACTGCCAATGCTGAACCTCCAGACATGTGTTGCCCGGCAGCGCGTTGATGGGCACGATCGAAGGTCGCCGATCATCTCTTCCCCACGACCACGTATTTCGAAACCACAGCGACGGCAGAAGATATAGCGGTGCTTCATCGGGCCCGCGATTGATCGCGGTGATTTTGATTAAAATGTCTTCGACGTCGGCCTTCGCGTACTCTACAAACACGTCGAAATAGCGATTCTCCGCGAACACGCCCGTGTCGACCAGTTCATATTCGGACTCCTTCCGGCTCCGGCGCCGGTTCTCCGCCACAAGCTGATCGTACGGAAACTCCGCTTGCGGATACTTGTATAGCATCTTCATGTAGCTGTGCGTCGGCGTCGCGTCCAGATAAAAGTAGTACTCCTTCACATCTTCGCCATGGTTTCCTTCGTGCCCGTTGAGCCCGAAGAGCCTCTCCTTCAGGATTGGATCGCGTCCGTTCCACATCGCCAAACCAAAGCAGATGAGTTGGTGCCGGTCGCTGATCCCGGCGATGCCGTCTTCACCCCAGCGATACGCGCGAGAGCGCGCGGCGTCATGAGGCAGATATTCCCAGGCCGTGCCGCCAGGGCTGTAGTCTTCGCGAACAGTTCCCCACTGGCGCTCCGATAAATACGAACCCCAGCGCTTCCAGTACTTTGTCCGCGCTCGCGATTCATCGAGTCGCCGATCTTCAATTGTTAACAGTCGTGCCATCCGCGTTCCGCCCTCAAATCGCGACACCTGCTAAGCGCCGCGCTCGCCAACACAAACCGTTCGATCTTCGCATTTATTCCGCTGCGGCGGCCAGCAGCCCCACGCCGCAGTGTTCCGGCCTACAACTCGTTCGAATAGCTAATCCGTAAACATCTATTGACATTTAGTAACTGACATGCTAACATGCCCTGTGTTCGTCTCACTCCGAGCCTCTCAAAGCCTCTACCGAGTTTATGGCGAATACCAAGCGAAACGCTGCGCTTCGCAACTCATTCATTTCTCGCCGTTTGCCCACTCTTTGCACATTTCACCCCTCCACGGTCTCTTAACTCCAATGCATTCAGTGGTTTCCGCACTCTTGCTGAAAATGCCGGGGGTGTACTCCCAAAAGCGAATGACAAGCGAAAACAGCGGATCATGCTACCCTCCCGGCTGAATACCTGCGGCAAGATACCTAAGAGAAAATGAGAAAAAGATGAAAATTTCTCTTGACAACGCGTACTGTGCATGACACAGTATGCGTCGTACAGTAGATGGCACACAGTACATGACTCTCGACGCCTCCATCTTCGACAACCTCCGCTCTGAGCTTCGCCGCGGCTCCCTGATTCTCGCCGTTCTCGCCCAGCTCCGAACCGAGCAATATGGCTACACCCTCCGTAAGGCCTTGGCCGATCACGGTATGGAGATCGAGGAAAGTACCTTATATCCCCTCCTGCGCCGCCTCGAGACCCAGGGACTCCTCCGCAGCGAATGGCGAGAAGAAGACAAGCGCAACAAGCGCTTCTACGTTTTATCAGCCGACGGCCAGGAAGTTCTGGAGCAGCTTTTGGCCGAATGGCGAAATTTGGATTCGTCCCTATCGGAAATTGTCGGAGGCAAGGAACATGCAACTCGTTGATAGCAAGCTGTATATCGCAAATCTGCCGGCGCTCCAGGTTGTACAGCGGCGCGCGGCCTCCAATCTCAACCTTATCTCACGGCTGAAAGCAGCCAGCGCATCAACGCGGCTCCTCGCTCTCATGCTGGCAGCGTTGCTCGTAGCGGCGAGCCCCGCACTGCTCGGCACGATTCGCTCGGCGGTAGCTCTCGCCCTACAGATTCTGCTGCAAGTCGGTCACTTCGGTTTCATCGCATTTCAAATCTTCGGCAGGTAGGACGAACATGGCCTCACAAATTCTCGAAAAATATTTGAATTCCGTTCGCAGTTGCCTCCCCGAAGCTCAGCGCGACGACATCGTGCAAGAGCTTTCCGAAAATCTTCACGCGCAGATCGAAGACAAAGAAGCCGACGTCGAACGCCCCTTGACCGACGCGGAGATCGAAGAGATTCTGAAGCAGCACGGCCATCCAATGGTCGTGGCCAGCCGCTATTCACAAGAAAAGCGCAGCGTGGCCTTCGGTCCCGAATTGATTGGGCCGGTGGTCTTCCCTTTCTATCTTCGCGTTCTGAAATTTAATCTCGGCATCAGCGCTGTTGTTTTGTTCATCGTTGCCGTCGCGCTTGCCTTCGGCGGACATGCAATGACAGCGGGAAATCTGGTTCCCGCAATTTTTCTGCAAATCACCATTCAATTTGCGGTCGTCACGTTGATCTTTGCTTTGGCCGACCGTCACTTCAAAAAGAATCCAGAGAGTTGGAATTATCGCGATGCGAAACACCCTTGGCATCCAACGTTTTCGTTCGACAATGCGTTGAAGTTGAAAGCGAAGGGTGACACCGGCCGCGTTTCGCGACTGGATTCTGTCGCTCAGATTGTCGCGCTAGGCGTTGCGTTGGTGTGGTTGCGCATTGCCGAAGGCGCTCCATTTTTAATCTTTGGCCCGGCAGCGGCATTCTTGCGTCCCGCGCCGATCTGGCATCAATTCTATTGGCCCGTTGTCGCAATGGTTTGGCTGGGAATTCTCCAGGGCCTCGTCAACTTGGTGCGGCCCGACTGGCTTCGCGTGGTGCTCGCCTACCGCGCGCTGACCGCGATCGGATGGTTGGTTGTTCTCTATTTCGTCCTGAAAGCAGGACCATGGGTTGTTCTCACGCCGGACGCTTCCCAAGCGGAAGGCTTCCGAAAGACGGCGGAGATCCTCAACCAGATTGGAATCTATGCGGCGGTCGTCTTCGCCGCAATCGCGGTTTACAACCTGTTCCGTCACTTGCGACGGTTCGTGCGCTTGTCCGGCGCGGCCAAAACGGACGCCACCCGCCAGACCGCTTAGAACGCAACGCGTTTGCCTCGGTGATAATCTAAATGTTCGCCGCCCGCCACGTTCACAGCGTCGGCTGAGGAGATATCGCCGATGTCCCAGTTCATCCCCTTCCGGCGCCTTCGACTGACCGAAGTCGTGAGAGTCCTTGCGCTGTTTGCGGTCGGTGCTGCCGCAGTTCTGGCGTTCGCGTCCCCCTCCAGCGCACAGAACAAACCCGAAGACAACACGCTGCGGAAGTTGAACGAATCGGTGGATGCGCTGATCCGGAAGGTATCGCCCAGCGTCGTTCAGGTGCTAGTAACCGGATACGGCAAGTTGGAAGAGACCGAGCGCGGAAACACCGGCGTTGTGATCGGCCGGCAAAAAGCGATCGGTTCCGGATTTGTGATCGATCCCGACGGCTACATCATCACAAACGCGCACGTGGTTTCTGGCGCGCAAGTCGTGCAAATTGTGCTTCCCACCGGCAATCCGGACGGAACGCTTAGATCGCTGCTGTCGTCGAAGACGGATATTTTGCCGGCGCGCGTCGTCGGCGTGAGCAGGGAAATCGATCTGGCTCTGCTAAAAATCGACAATCTGACGGCGAAGTTGCCTGCGCTTCCCGTGGCGTCGTATCGGAATTTACGGCAAGGCGAAGTAGTGATGGCCTTCGGCAGCCCGGAAGGGTTGCGCAACACCGTGACGCTGGGCGTGATTTCGGCGGTCGCGCGGCAGACCGATCCGGATTCGCCGATGGTGTACATCCAGACCGACGCTCCGATCAATCCTGGAAATTCCGGTGGGCCGCTTGTGAACGTCGATGGTGCAGTCGTCGGCGTGAACACTTTCATTCTGTCGCAGTCGGGCGGGAACGAAGGACTCGGCTTCGCGATTCCGAGCAGTGTCGTGAGCGTCGCGTATCAACAGTTGCGCAAGTTCGGGCATCTGCATCGCGTTGAAATTGGCATCGGCATTCAGACCATCACGCCTGTTTTGGCTAAGGCGATGAATTTGCCGCGCAGCTACGGCGTGATCATTTCCGACATCGCTCCGAGCGGTCCGTCGGAAGCGGCAGGTCTGCGCGCGGGAGACGTGCTGCTCTCAGTCGATGGACGCATGGCAGAAAGCGTTCCCTACGTTTCGTTCCGGCTCATGTCGTTGAACGGCGGCGACAAAGTACATCTGGAAGTGCAGCGCGGACAGGATAGGTTGGCGTTCGATGTTCCGGTGATCGAGCGTTCGGACAATATGGACCAGATCACGGCGCTGGCCGATCCCGAAAAGAATCTTGTGCGGCCGCTTGGAATCTTGGGCATCGAGATCGACAAGAAAGTCGCGGCGATGGCGCCCGATCTTCGCGATCCGTTCGGAATCATCGTCGCGGCAAGATCGAGCGATGCATCCAGCGAAGTTCCGTTGCAGACCGGCGACGTGATCCGCACGCTGAACGGCGAGCCGATGGAATCGCTGGACAAACTGCGACAGGCGCTGGCGGCCCTCAAGCCAGGAGCGGCCGTCGCGCTCCAAATCCAGCGAGACGAACGACTGATGTACGTTTCCTTTACGCTAGAACAACCGCTATGATGCTTCGGCGCTCAGGGGCGCCAACCAGGTAGTGCGATAGCTCACGCGATTCTCGTCGTCGCGCTCAAATCCTTTCGCATTCGACGTTTGCACAGAGGAGAAGACCATTCAGCCGCTGCGTTTTAACCCAATCCTGAATACCGACAGCTACAAGCTGACTCATTGGTGGCAATACCCAGCCAACACGCGCCACATTTATTCCTACGTCTGCTCTCGGGGTGGGTTTTTCGATCATTCGGAAATGGCTGGTCTCCAATATATCGTCAAATCGAATTTCGCCGGCAAAGTCTTCACTCTGCAAGATGTCGAGGAAGCTGCGAAGTTCGCGGACAAACACTTCTCGAACAATCCGAAGGGCTTCAACTACGAAGGATGGAAGCGGCTTTACGCGAAGCACGGCGGAATGCTGCCGTTGCGCATTAAGGCCGTGAAAGAAGGTTCGGTCGTTGCGGAGCAAAACGCCATCGTCACGATCGAAAACACCGATCCTGAGTATTACTGGCTGACGAACTGGGCCGAGACGATCTTGCTGCAAGTTTGGTATCCGGTGACGGTCGCGACGCTGAGCCGCGCGATCAAACAAATTGTGGGCGAAGCGCTGCAACGAACCGGCGATCCCAGCGGCCTCCCTTTCAAATTGCACGATTTTGGCTTCCGTGGCGTGTCGAGCCGTGAGTCCGCGGCGATCGGCGGAGCAGCGCATCTCTTCAACTTCGTAGGCACCGACAATCTCGCTGCGATCGAATTGCTGCAGCAGTACTACGGCTCGGAGATGGCCGGCGTCAGCATCCCGGCGTCGGAGCACTCAACGATTACGTCGTGGGGCCGCGAACACGAACTCGAAGCTTACGAAAACATTTTGAACAACGTGCCGGAAGGCATCGTCGCGTGCGTCAGCGATTCATACGACATCTTCGACGCCGTGAGGAACCTCTGGGGCGGAAAACTGCATGACCGGGTGATGCAGCGCAACGGCACCCTCGTAATCCGTCCGGATAGTGGCGACGCGGTCCTGGTGCTGGAAGAAATTTTCAATATTGCCGCCGAGCGATTCGGCTTTGAAGTCAATCGCAAAGGATGGAAGGTAATCGCACCGCAGGTGCGTTTCATTCAAGGCGATGGCGTCAACTATCACACCATTCAAAATATGATTTCGCAGCTTACGCGGCGCGGCTGGTCGATGGACAACTGGAGCTTCGGCATGGGTGGCGCGCTTTTGCAGCAACTGAATCGCGACACGCTGCGATTTGCGCTGAAATGTTCCGCGATCGACGTCAACGGACAATGGCACGACGTCTACAAGCAGCCAATCACCGATCCAGGGAAGGATTCGCGCGCTGGGCGATTTATTCTGCTCAAGAACGGTCAAGAGTTCGAGACGATCGCAAACTCCGGCGAGGCGGATCGCGCCGACGATCAACTTGAAGTGGTTCTCGAGGACGGAGTGCTGCGGCGCGACCAGACGCTGGACGAGATCCGCAAGATCGCAGCGAGCTACGATAATTTTTCAAAGAAGCCGACGTGATTCACGTCGCCGTCAAACGGTTAGACCACGATAGGATTGAGGGCTGAGATCCTTCGCCGCCCTTCGGGCGACTCAGGATGACAATCGCGTCAGTCGTGTTCGAGATTCGATTTAGAGGGATTCGAAGCGTCTTAGGATTTTTCTGACGACGAGGCTAGCGGAGCCACACCTTCGGCTCGACTGACATACCGAGGCGCAATAAATGCTGCGGGTCTTCGCCTTGATTCAAACGAATACGCACGGGTAAGCGCTGAACGACCTTCACAAAATTCCCCGTTGCGTTCTCGGGAGGCAGCAAACTCGCAACGGAGCCAGTAGCACCCGGCATGTTTTCGACATACCCGCGAAAGGTGCGGCTGTAGGCGTCGACATGGATATCGACCTTCTCTCCGGGATGCATTTTGCGGAGCTGGGTTTCTTTGAAGTTGGCGGTAATCCAGATGTCTTCGAGCTGGCTGATGGTGAAGAGTTCTTCTCCGGGCTGAATGCGCTGGCCGACTTCAACGGTTTTTTGGCTGATGACGCCGGCGACGGGTGCGAAGATTTTTGTATATGAGAGATTGAGCTGTGCCTGGCCCATCTGAGCTTTCGCGGCGAGGACGGCGGCTTCGCGTCCAGCGAGTTGAGCGCGACGAACTGCAACGGAGCGTGGCGCGTTTTTGTTGGCTTCGTCCTGTTTGCTTTGCGCCTGGAGGAGCTGCGCTTTGGCCTGATCGATTGCCTTCTGAGAAGCTTCGGCGGCGGCTTTCGACGCGTCGACTATCGCGGCTTGCGTCTTGGCGTTGGCGACGATCGTGTCGAACTGCTCCTTTGAAACTTCCTCGCGGACAACGAGCACGCGATAGCGCTCAACGTCGGTCTGCGCTTTGTAGTTGTTGGCTTCGGTCTGGCGAATATCTGCGAGCTTAGCCTGATAGTCCTGCTGCGCGGCGATCACGGCGGCCTCGGCGGCGGCGACATCGGCTCCCGCGGAGGAGATCAAGGTGAGATTGGTAGTCTCGGTGATCGGAACATTGGGATTTTCGGCGTGGAATTGGGCTTCGGCCTGCGCGTAGTCGGCTTTCGCGGAATCGAACGCGGTTTGATAGTCGGCGGGGTCGAGATCGACCGCGAGTTGATTGGCGGCGACAGTCTGATTGTTGTCGATGTAAACGCCGGTCACGGTGCCCGCGATGCGCGCACTGATGGCGTTGAGATGGCCGTCGACCTGGGCGTCGTCGGTGCTTTCGTAGGAATCGAGATAGATCACGAGAAGGATAGTGGCGATCACGGCGACGATGAAGCCGATGGAGCCGAATAAGATTCCTTTGCGGTGTGTTTGGACGTAAGTGCGTGCGCGTTCTTTGAGAGGCGGCTTCGGTTGCTCTTGCTGTTGGTTGTTGTCGCCTTCAGATTTCTTCTGATCGCCACCCTTGTCCTGATTCTTGTCGGTGGCT
>JAFAZL010000980.1 GCA_019239815.1 Acidobacteriota bacterium | reverse complement strand
GATTCGAGATCGTAAGGGCGCGATGCGTCGCAGTGTTCACCGAGGGTTAAGTAGGGCGGAATGAAATTCAAGAAAATCGAGCCCGAAACAGTCGAATGCACCACCTCCGTCATGCGCCCATTCGGATGCATGGAATTGTGGGCTGGCAACGAGCGCGCGCATCGTTCGCTCGAACTCGCTGGACTAGAAGCCGATGTCATCGCCGTGCCCTCGGGCGCCGATTCGGGTGGCGATCTCTCCGCGATTTTCTCCTGCAGTGACAACGTTGCGCGCGTCGTTCTTGCTGATTGCGTCGGCCACGGATATGTCGCCAGCGCTGTCGCACGCCACATTCATCGTCTGCTGCACAAATTTCAGGATGTCCGCGACACCGCTGGCCTGCTCGCTTCGCTAAATAATGAGTTCACTCTCGAAACAGAAAATTCCCACGGCCCATTGCGGCTTACAACTGTCGTCACGGGCACGTTCGACGGCAGCACTGGCGAATTCAATTTCGCGTACGCCGCGCATCCTCGCATGTTGCTCTGGCGCACCAGCGACCAAAAGTTTCATCCCATCGGCGAAGGGATGGAGAATCTTCCCTTAGGATTTATCACTGGCGAGCAATACTGCGAGCAGAGCGTCAAACTCAATCCCGGCGACATGATTCTCGCTTTCTCCGATGGCGCGACCGAAGTGAAATCGCCCGCTGGCGATCAGCTCGGCAATCCGGCATTCGTCGATTTCGCGCGTTCGGCACTCACGAAATTGCCGCAACCTGCACTGTTACCCGATTTTTCGAAATCGCTGCTGGCAGGAATTCGCAAGTATCGCGGAAGCGATGAACTCAACGACGATGTAACATTACTGACGCTGCGCCGCATGGCCTAGAGCGCAACCCTCTTTCACCCTGTATTTCCCCTCCGGCCCCATTGAATCTTAGCCATTTAGAATCAAATACTTACACGCTACTGGCCGGCAACTGGAAATCATTTTGTGCAGATGTGAAATTGACCTTAGGAACCGGCAGTTAGCTTCCGGATTTCGCGGATGAATTCGTGGCTGGCGGATTCGCCTGGAAGTACGCCGCAACGCCTGCCTGCACCTGCGTAACGATTCCCTGCACATTGCGATCGATGGCCGAGGCAATAGCACCGACATCCTTGCCGCTCACCGGCTCGTCGTGCGAGTAGTAATGCGACCACACCGTCGCTCCGGTCTTCGTATCGCGCAGTTCGTATTCCACTGCAACGCGTGCGACAAACGCGTTCCCCGTCACTTCCTTGAAATCGTAAAGTCTGCCGTTGAGGATGTAATCTCCGCGCGCGTTGCTGCGCAGCGTGTTCACCGTTCTATATTTTCCCGACGCGCGCAACTCGCGAAACAAGACTTCTTGCAGCATCTCGGTCGGTGGACTCGCCCAACGTTGCGTGTCATACGCGCCCATCGTTTCCCCGGCGCTGTAGACGATCCGATCATCGCGATACAAATGCGAACCCGTCAGCGGTCCGACCATCAACGTGATCGGAAACGCGTTGGCGTCCGACGGCGTCGTCATATCGCCGGGCACCGTGAGCTGGTAATACTTCACTGGCCGCGCGGCACCGCATCCCGCCGCAACCTCAACTAGCGAAACTCCAAAAAGGACAAAGCTCGCAAGGAAAACAAAACTCCTCAACTTCCGACTCCAATCCGCCATGCGAACTCTTCTCCTCCGGCCACTCATCGCCGCGTTCCTCATGGTTGCTCTCCCGGCTTGTGTTCTTTCGGTGCTGACGAGCGAATCAACGAGTACGGCCGCGTCTTGATCGTCGCCGAAAATTCGCGTAGGTTGTCGCTGATCTGCCGCAGATTGTCGAGTAACTCGTCGATATTTTCCGAATTCACGTTCAGCGTCTGATCGAGATTCGTCGTTAGGCTCGTCGTGTTCGTGAGCGTCTTGCGCAATTCCACGATCGCCGCATGAACGTCTTCGCGATTGTCACCGATCAAAGCGTCAATGTGATCCAGCGTTTGATTCG
>JAFAZL010000860.1 GCA_019239815.1 Acidobacteriota bacterium | reverse complement strand
CCCAACGAGTCTACGAGCGTCTCAACCACGCCGACCGCATCGCCATGGTCGAGGGCTACCACGGTCACCAATACTCCGACGAAAATCAGGAAGCCGGTCTCGATTTCATCGACCGATTCAACGCAATGCCGCTGCGTAGTGGGTTATCGAAAGCCGTAGAACTGCCCGACAAAGATTTGCTGTGCACAAAGTCCGGCCAAGTCATGCTCGATGAAGCCAACGCCCGCTCCTTGATGGACGTCATCCACGACTACTATAGGGAGCATGAAGCGGCGGCATCCAAAAAACTGTCCGCGCAGTATCAAGAGTTCCGAACATCTGGCATTGAGAGTTGGACCACGATCCGATTCGCCGGCGCCCCACCCGCCGCAAATCAAATTACTTGGCAACTTGAAGGCAGTTCGGTTATCGACGAGTTTCAAATCGACAAGTACGTTTTGCGCCACAGCAGATTGCTCGTCATGCCGCTACTCTACATCCACAAATCGGCCGGCAGTCGAAACGATGTGTTGTTGTGGTTCAGGGAGACCGGCAAAGCAACTTCGTCGGATTGGCCGCAAATCGAAACCCTGCTCCGCGCCGGACACGACGTCGTCACATTCGATTTCCGCGGACTCGGTGAAACGCGCATGCCCTACACCGCGGTTTCTCCCGACGATCCTCTGCTCGGTAAACTCGACTTCGATCACGCCTACATGAATCCGCTTTCCGGCGTGCTAGCAAACTATGTCTACAACTCGCTCCTATCCGGCCGCCCGTACTTCTACCAAATGATCGACGACGCGTTGATTGCAATGCGCTTCGCCGAACAGAAATTCGGCGCAAAAGTCACCGCCATTTCTGCGCCAGGCGACGCATTCACGCTCGCCGCCGCGATCGCCGAAGTGTCGCCAGACCTCAAAGTCTCACGCCAATCCGATTCAGTTTTTCTGCAATGGCAAGAACTCGTTGATAAGAAGCAGGAAACCTGGCCGATCGAATTTCTCATGCCAGGCGGCGCGTACATCCAACAAACGCACTAGCCGCGTAGGCGCTATTTCAGAAACCGCAAGATCCCAAATCGACTCGGCACATGAAACGTCCCGCCCTCCGGGATTGCACTCCAAGCGAGAAACGTCCGCTTCTCATCCCCGCCGTGCCCGGCTGCGCGGAAGAAATTCACCCGCCACGCGTCACCGTTCTTAATCTTCTCGACGCCCATCGCCGTCAGCGGAATTCGCATTTCCGTCATCCACACATGATTCTTCTCATCGATCTTCGTCGCGTGCTCAAACCCCGAATTCCACCCCGCATCATTAAACGGCGTCTTCGTCTTCTCGATTTCCAGATCGATCCATTGATTGTTCGGCGCAACTTCGAATTCGTAATAGTGCGTAATCTGCTCCGGCTGCGGATTCACAAAAACTTCCACGACGTCTCGATTCCACAATTCCCACCGCTCTTTTGCAGCCTCTTCCCCTTCATAAACGTTCAGCGACTCGTACTTACCCGAAAAAGCGAAATAGATGTACCGGTCACTCCAAATCGCCGCCACTCGCGTCTTGACTGCTGGATTCTCCGTCTTTCCCGTCGGATCATGATCAAACTCCACCCACTTCGCCTTCTTCCAAGCTGCCTTCGACAAATCCCCATCAACCGCAAAGTCCTTCGCCGAGTACGTAGCCGTAGTTTTAGAGTTACTCGAATACTGTTCAACAGCCTGACCGGCCTTTTGTTGTGCCAAAGCGGGCATGCCCGCATGCAGCGCAATGATCACACCGACAAACAGCAGAACCGACGCAGATCTAAGAAAGATAGTCATTGAGTTTATTTTTGCGAGAGGTCTTTCGAAAAAATGCATCGCATCTCTCAAGTTGTTTGAGTTGCCGCAGAATTTATGCCACTCTGGCGACCGAAAGTAAACGATACAGAACAAAATCAAAAATAAGTACGCGCACTGACCGAAATTCAGCTTTCCTATTACAACGTTCTTCACGGAGGAACTCTTGAGCAAACTCAATCGCAGGCGCTGGTTGGAAACCGTCGGCGCCGCCGCTGCAGCAACCGCACTCCCCGCCTCAGCCATCATCGCCGCCACGCCTCAACTCAAATCCCCTGAAGGCTCCGGCAAAATGAAGCTCGACCTCTCCGACTTCCGTCCCAAGAGCATGCTCCACACCCACGAAACCAAAATCGAAAAATCCCGCTACCCCGTCATCGACATCCACACCCATCTCTCAATCCGCGCCAACGACGTCAACGGCGTCGGCCTCGGCGAAAAAATGGATTTCCTCGCCACTCCCGAAACGCTCCTGCCCGTCATGGATCGCCGCAACATCAAAACTCTCGTCAATCTCACCGGCGGCTCCGGCAAAGGCCTCGACGAAACAATCGCGCGCTTCGATAAAACACACCCCGATCGCTTCATCACCTTCACCGAACCAACCTGGGATCACACGAACCAGCCCAACTACCCGAAATTCCAAGCCGATGAAATCGAGAAAGCTCATCACGCCGGTGCCCGCGGCCTCAAAGTTCTGAAAACTCTCGGCCTCTACCTCCGTGAAAACGTCACCGAAGGCAAACTCGTCAAGATTGACGACCCACGCTTCGATCTTATGTGGGAAGCCTGCGGCGCCTTCGGCATGCCCGTCGCCATCCACGTTTCCGATCCCGAAGCTTTTTTCCTCCGCACCGACGGCACCAACGAACGCTTCGAAGAGCTCAACAATCACCCCGACTGGTCGTTCCACGGCAAAGATTTCCCCAGCAACATGGAATTGCTCGAAGCACGCAACCGCATGATCGCCAAGCATCCCAAAACACAGTTCATCGTGCTCCACGTCGGCAACGACGCCGAAAATCTCGCTTACGTCAGCGAGTGCATGGACCGCTTTCCTAACATGACCGTCGAAATGGCCGCCCGCGTTGGCGAACTCGGCCGCCAGCCGCGCGCCTCTCGCAAATTCTTCGAAAAATATCAGGACCGGATCCTCTTCGGCACCGACGCCGTCCCTAACGGCACCGACACTCCGCAACAGATCTACGGCGACGAGCTCTATCAGATCTATTACCGCTTCCTCGAAACCGAAGACGAATACTTCGACTACGCGCCCGCCCCAGTCCCGCCGCAAGGTCGCTGGCAAATCTACGGAATCGGCCTCCCCGACGGCATCCTGAAAAAGGTCTATAACGAAAACGCCACACGCCTGCTGAATCTGAAGTCGAAGTAGGGGCACGGCATGCCGTGACTGTCTTTGTCGTGACGCATGAAGGTCAAGCGAAGGCAGAGGCGGAGATGGAGAAATATTTCTCTAAAATGAGAAATATTGATTGACACTCACCTGCCTTTCTGACAAAAACGCTTCCACGCATCCAAAATTTCCCGACGGAAGCGCACCCATGATCAGGTCTTGGCTTCGATTCACCTTGCTTCTCGCCGTAACCGCAATCGCGACCGCCACCCTCGCCCAGCGCCCCGGCGACTTCAAAATCGTCGGCCCCGGCGGTGGCGGCGCGATGTTCCGTCCTGTCGTCAGCCCTCACGACGAGAACACCGTCCTCGTCGCCTGCGACATGACCGGCGCCTACATCACTTACGACGGCGGCAAATCCTGGCGCATGTTCAACCTCCGCGGTGTCGCCGAATTCTTCGTCTTCGATCCTCACGACAAAAACGTCATCTACGTAATGTCCACCGCCCTCTGGCGCAGCGAAGACGGCGGCGACACCTGGCACGTGGTCTACCCCAAGCCCGCCTCCATCAAAGGCGTCAAGATGAACTCTGACCACTCCGACGAAGACGTCCTCGCCGATCCCGATCCGCTGAAAAACATCTCCGCCATGGCCATCGATCCCGCCAACTCCAAAATTCTCTACGCCGCCGCCGGCGAACGAAACAAAGGCCCCTTCGCCCTCTACGTCTCAAAAGACGCCGGTGAGAATTGGTCGCAACTCACCGACCTCCCCTCCGCCGCACTAAAGCTTTTCGTGAATCAAACAACTTCCGAAGACCAGCGAGCCGTCGTCGCCGCCGGCACCGACTTCATCGACATCTGGAAATCCTCCGGCGTGACAAAAATCCCGGTCCCGCCCGGCAAAAAAATCACCGACATCTCCGTCGGCTTCACCGCCCAGCAAAACCCTGTCTTCTACGCCATCTCCGACGAGCTCGCCGCCTCCGTCTCCGACGACCTCGGCGCCACCTGGCGCAAGGTCCAACTCGCCAACACAAACCCGAAACAGCGCGCCATCGCCACGAGCCTCCTCCATCCCGAAATCGCCTACGTCTCCTACCGCGACCTCGAAGACGGCGGCCTCAAATACATGGGCGTTGCCAAAACTACCGACACCGGGCGCATCTGGAATCTCGTCTGGAAAGAAGACATCAACCCCACCGGTAAGCCCGGCACGAACGTTCACGACGCCTGGATTACTCCTAAGTTCGGCTCCGACTGGGCCGAAAATCCCTTAACCCTTTCCGTCGCCAATCAAGACGCGAATCTCGTCTACGCCACCGACCTCGGCCGCACCATGAAGTCTTCCGACGGCGGCGCTACATGGAACGCCGTCTACTCTCAAAAATCGTCCGACGGCGGTTACACCACCACCGGCCTCGACGTCACCACCTCCTACGGCTACCACTTCGACCCCTTCGACAAAAATCGCCAATTCATCTCCACCACCGACATCGGCCTCTTCCGCAGCGAAGACGGCGGTAAATCCTGGATCCAATCCACCGACGG
>JAFAZL010000790.1 GCA_019239815.1 Acidobacteriota bacterium | reverse complement strand
CGGCGGCGCGCGTCGAGCTGACTGGCACGACCTTGGCGACGATCGGGGTGTAGAGAGCGACGGCTGCGCGGCCGCTGGGAGGATTGGCGCCGCCGACAACCTTCGGAATTTGCGCGAGGCCGTATTGCTTGTTGCCCGGATCTTCGCGCTCAGGCGAGAACGCAAGGAAGAAATCGCCTGGAACGTTCTCGGCGTCCGGTCCGGATGCGATCGGGCACTTCAAGCCGCTCTTTTCGAGAATCGGCAAGAGGAGCTCTTCGGTGGTTCCGGGATAGGTCGTAGATTCGAGAACGACGAGCTGGCCCTTTTGGAGGTGCGGATAGATCGAGAGGCCGGTGTTTTCGACGTAGCTCAGGTCAGGTTCGCGGCGTTCGTCGAGGGGAGTCGGGACGCAGATGATGATGGCGTCGACGTCCTTGAGTTCGCTGAAATCGGTGGTGGCGCGGAAATGCTTGCTGTTGACGTACTGCTGAATTTTGGCTTGCTGGATGTGCTCGATGTAGGACTTGCCGGCATTGAGCATCGATACTTTCTTGGGATCGGTGTCGAATCCTGTGACTTTGTGGCCGGCTTCGGCGAAACGGAGGCCGAGGGGAAGGCCGACATATCCGCAGCCGATGATGCCGACTTTCAGCTGGGTACCTTTGAAAAATTCGGGTTTACGATCGCTTGGCATTTGAGTTTTACGTCGCGCTCCTAAGATAGTTGGGGGTGCAGAAGGCCCAAAGGCCGGAAGAACCGGGACCATTCAATACTAGCAGGGTGAGAACTGGGCGCAAGAAACCAAGGTTCTATGGGTTCCAGAGTGAAAAGCTCCAGTACCTAGCAATGTAGAATCGCGACTGATCCGGGTCCTTGGTTAAGTCTTTTAGCTAGAATTATTTATGACGGAAGTCCGCTCAAACGGGCCGACGCTGACCATTAACATTGGAATGGGTTAAAGTATTCGGCTATGGTCGACGTGCACTGCCACATATTGCCAGGGATTGACGACGGGGCAGCCGACATTCAGGAATCGCTGGCGATGGCACAGTCGGCGATTAACGACGGCGTGACCCATATTGTCGCCACGCCGCATTCGAGCGCCGAGTATCGCTTCGACTACGACCGCGTGCGGCAGCTTCACGGCCAGTTGCAGCGGTTGGTTGGTGATCGGGTGGTGCTGGCGACAGGCTGCGATTTTCATTTGAACCTTGAAAATCTGGAAGCGCTGCGGCGGGATGCCCGCCGTTTTTGCCTGAATCAACGGAATTACTTGCTCGTCGAGTTCAGCGACTACTCGATCCCGCCCAATACCGCACACACGCTCCACGACATGCAACTGATGGGGCTGCACCCGATCATCACGCATCCGGAACGCAACGCGATTATCGAGGCCACGTCAGGTATGTTGGCGTCTTGGATTCGACTCGGATGCTATGGGCAGGTGACGGCGGCCTCCGTCACAGGGACATTCGGGCCTAAGGCGAAGGCCGCGGCGCTTCGGTGGATTGAGCAGGGGCTGATTCACTTTGTGGCCAGCGATGCCCACAACACGCGTGGCCGGCCGCTGCGATTACAGCCGGCCTACGATGTTGTGCAAGAGAAATTCGGAGAGGTCAAGGCACGCGCGCTGTTTTCCGAGAATCCTTTCGCAGCGTTTGAGGGGCGGGAGCTGCCGTATGTTCCAGAAGTCGCCCCCGACGAAAAACCGAAGCCGAAGAAGCGGTTCTTGTTTTTTTAGACATCCAGGTTCCCAGAGTTTGACTGATCAGTTTTTGTGTAACGAAATTCAGGAGGGTAGATGCGGGCAGTCATTACGGGCGGCGCAGGATTTTTGGGATCGCACCTTTGCGATCGGTTTATCGCAGAGGGGTGGGAAGTGTTGTCGATCGACAACCTGATTACGGGAGTGGAAGGGAACCACGCGCACCTGGCGAAGAATCCAAAGTTTAAGAGCCAGATCGCCGACGTTTGCGAGCCGATTTCGGTCGATGGAGCGGTCGACTACGTTTTGCATTTCGCTTCGCCTGCCAGCCCGTTTGATTATCTGAAGTATCCGATCGAGACAATGCGTGTCGGATCGGTGGGAACGCAAAATGCGCTCGATCTGGCCCGGGCGAAGAAGGCGAGGTTTTTTATCGCTTCGACCAGCGAATGCTACGGCGATCCGGACATTACGCCGCAGCCTGAAACTTACTGGGGAAACGTCAATTCGATTGGCCCTCGCGCGGTGTATGACGAAGCAAAGCGATTCGGGGAAGCGATGACGATGGCTTACCACCGCTATTTCGGCGTGGATACGCACATCGTGCGGATTTTCAACACATATGGGCCGCGAATGCGGTTGAACGACGGCCGGGCGCTGCCCAACTTTGTTTACCAGGCGCTCTCGGGCAAACCGATCACGGTTTACGGCGAAGGAAAGCAAACGCGCAGCTTCTGCTATGTGTCCGATTTAATCGACGGAATCTACAAGCTGGCGATGTCGGACGAGCACCTGCCGACCAACATCGGGAACCCGCAAGAGATCACGATTCTGCAGTTCGCCGAAAAGATCCGCGAGCATTTCGAAAACGCGCCGAAGATTATTTTTGAGCCGCTGCCGCAGGACGACCCGAAGCAACGCTGCCCGGACATTTCCAAGGCGAAGCGGTTATTAGGCTGGTCGCCGGAGGTGAATCTTGCAGAGGGCTTGAAGATCACCATGGACCATTTCAAGCGCGCTTTCGCAGCGACGAAATGATCCACCGCCGGTATCTTCAATCGTGACGAGCTATCGCCCGGCCTGGTGAGCGACGGCTCGAACTTCTTCGCGCCCGAAAGAGAAGTATTCGAACTCGAGTTCGCGCATGCGCTGCGGTGAGCAGATGTTGCGGCCGTCGATGACTAATCGGCGCGCCATCAGCTTTCCCGCTTTTTCCCAGTCCAGATTGCGGAACTCGTCCCATTCCGTGCAAATCAGGACCGCTTCGGCGTCACGCAAAGTCTCGTACACATCTTCGTGATACGTAATCTCTGGCACGATTGCCTTGGCGCGCGAAATTGCTTCTGGATCGGTGGCGTGCACATCGGCACCTTCGCCGACCAACCGCTGCGCAACTTCAAGCGCCGGTGAGAAACGCGTGTCGTCGGTATTTGCTTTGAATGCGAGACCAAGCACGGCAACCCGCTTGCCTTTGACGACCCACAAAGCCTGGTGAACCTTTTCCATGAAGCGGTCGATGCGCTGTTTGTTGACGCGCTCGGCCGCCCTGAGGATGTCGAAGTTCACACCGACGGTTCCAGCCAAGTGTACGAAGGCTTGCAAATCCTTTGGGAAGCAGAATCCCCCGAAGCCCAGTCCGGCCTTCAGGAATTGACCGCCAATTCGCGGATCAAGGCCCATGGCGTGGGTCACTTCATTTACGTCGGCGCCAATTCGTTCGCAAAGGTCGGCGAGTACGTTGGCGTAACTGATCTTGAGCGCAAGGAACGAGTTGGAAGCATGCTTGATCAGTTCAGCGCTGTTGATCGTGGTGACGAGAAGAGGCGCGTCGGCAGAGCCTGGGCAGCCATTCTTGTGAATCGGGCACATGAATTTTCGTTCGAGAATCGGACGATAGATCTTGCGCATTTGAGCGGCTGATGCTTCGTCTTCAACACCAACGACGATTCGATCGGGATGAAAGAAGTCTTCGACGGCGGTACCTTCGCGCAAGAACTCGGGATTGGAAACGACATGAAAGGCTAGACCGCTGCCGCGCGAATATGCGTTGAGGGCCCGGCGCAGTTCGAGACCGGTGCGCGCCGGAACGGTGCTCTTTTCGATGACGAGCTTCGACGATTTCGCCTCGGTGGCGATTTGACGAGCAACGTTGTCGATTGCGGAAAGATCGGCTTCACCGTTTTCCTTCGGGGGTGTGCCAACGCAAATGAAAATCGCGTCGCTCTTACGGAATGCTTCTCCGGCGTCAGTCGTGTACGAGATCTTGCCCGCCTTGCGCGCGGTTTCGAGCACCTGATCGAGGTAGTGCTCATAGATGGGAACTTCGCCGGCATTGAGTTTTGCGATTCGATTCGTATCGACGTCCGTGCAGATAACGTCGTGGCCCGCTTGAGCGAGGCAGGCGCCGGTGACCAAGCCAACATAACCGCATCCAACGACACAAAGATTCAAGGCGCTTCTCCTAATGGGGAAAACGATGGATTTC
>JAFAZL010000054.1 GCA_019239815.1 Acidobacteriota bacterium | reverse complement strand
TTGGCGGGCTTTTTCTCAGGTACGCCGCACATAGCGCGATTCTTGTCCAGAAACTTCAATGACTCTACGTGGAACAGATTCTGGGCGTCGACCGTACCGATCAGCTCAACATAGTCGCTAACATTTTTTTTCACCGCATCTTGATTGGCGATATCGACCACACTCCTGTGGTCAGGGTCAATCAGTACGATCTTCTTACCTTTCGCGACGCATTCCTTCGCACACTCGGCGTTGGTCGCGCTAAATATACCGTTCGATGCCCTATTTTTGGCGCACGATGAATCGGAGAGCCAGCCCTTCAACATGACTTTCGCCGGCTGGGAGCCGGCGAATGCTGCGTAACCGAACAAAATGAAGCCCACCAAAAGCAATTTCCCGAGATGTGTCATGACTGCCTCCTCTTCTCATTGGTCCGGTCAGAAAAATGTGTGGACTTGCCTTATGGTCTCGTTGTTTCGAGTCTCTTTGCGCGCGCACCTCGCCAATATAAAACGAGGCCAAACAAAATCGCGATGACGGTCGCCGCAACAACTTTGACCTCGAACACAAACTTGTTCGCCGAATCGCCCGGTGGCACTGCCGAGATGAACATCGCTGCCAGGGCGATCAAGAACCCGATGCCTGCCGTCAGCCAGACTCCGACCTTACCGCCGGGGATGAGAACCGCGTGAGGATTTGTCTTTCGGTCGGGGTGGTTCACCAGCTTGATCGCCGCGGCGAACATGTACAGAAACGGAATGAAGTACAGAATGATGGTGACGCTCACCAAGCCTTCGTAAGCGCCGCGCACCGATTCGCTGATCTGGCTGACAAGCAAAACTGCACCGGAAATCACAGCCTGCACCAAAATTGAGACCCAAGGCGTGTGCCATTTCGGATGAATCTTGCCGAAGAACGCCGGCAAGTAGCGATCGATCCCGACGATAAAGGGCACACGCGCAATTCCGGCGACGGTGCTGCCGACGCCGCCCGCATTTCCAACCGTCACCAGGAGCGCCGCAACGATGCCAAGGAATCCGACTCCCATGGCCACCGAACCGACCGTCACCGCATGGAACACGCCGCTCGTCGGCGAGACCGCTGGCGCGGGAACCAACACGAGCACAGCGACGGTCGCTACGATGTACATTCCGGCGATCATGATGCTCGAACCGATCAGCGCTCGCGGAAGTGTCCGTTGCGGGTCGCGAATTTCTTCGCTCATCGCAGACACGAGTTCGAGCCCCGTGAACGCAAACGCGATTTGCGACCAGAAGTTGACCGTGTCCCAGTCCCAGTGCGGCCAAACTGTCGCCCAAGTGAAGTGCGTCACGGAACCGTGCCGGAAATAGATGAGCAGAGCGATTCCAGCGAGCATCAGCAAGGGCGTGTACGTACCGACGCCGCCCGCATTTTGCAGCCACTTTCCGATGTTGAGTCCGATGATGTTGAGTCCAACGGCGACGATCAACAGCGCGAACGATACAACCAGCAAAAAGGTGCGGTTCTGGGCCAGCTCACCGCCACCGGCACCGATGATGTACGCGCTCATCGATGCGCTGGCGAGCAACAAACCGGGGAAATAGAAAAATGTGTAGATCCAGTAGTTCCAACCGGCAACGAACCCGTGAAAATCGCCGAACGCTTCCTTCGCCCAGACGTACAAGCCACCTTCGACGGGAAAGCGCGACGAGAGTTCGTTGATCACCAATCCGTAAGGAACGAAAAACAGCGCGGCCGCAAGCACCCAAAGGCTGATTGAAGACGTGCCATTGTGCGCGGCCGCCGCCACCCAGCGCGGACCAAGCACGGTCGCGATGTTGAAGAGCAGAACATCCCAGAAACCCATCTCGCGACGGAGCTGCTGCTTCGCGCTTGCCAACTGTTGAGAAGTTGAGGCGGCCTGCGCCTGGCTCACAGAGTCACGTCCAGCGCGGGAATCAATCTGTCTTGCATCAGGAAATTGTGGAAGAACGGATCTTTTGAGTTTTCAAAATCAGCCCACGAATTGAAGACTGTCGATTTCCCATCCTGTAAAAAAACGACTTTGTCCGCGAGTTTGCGCGCCAGGTGTGTGTCGTGCGTCACCACGATCGACGTTTTGTGAAATGCCTCTTTCAGGCGCGAGATCAGATCGCCCATGTGCGCCGCCATGATCGGATCGACCATCGTGGTCGGTTCATCGTACAAAATTGCCTCAGGATTTTGAGCCAGTGCGCGCGCGATCGACACGGCTCGACGCATGCCGGTGGAAAGCTCGCCCGGCAATTTCTCGAGCACGCCTTCGACTTCCAGCAATTTCGCGAGCTTGTCGACGTAGGCGTCGATATCCTCCGGAGTCAATCCCGGCTGATCTTCCAGCGGAAACGCGATGTTGTCGGAAACCGTGAGGGAATCGAATAACGCTCCCGACTGAAATACCATCGTCACCTTGCGGCGCACTTCCTCGAACTGGTGCTCGCTATAGTTGGTGACGTCCTCGCCATCGACGATGATTTGCCCTGAGTCTGCCCTCAAGAAGCCCATGATGTGCTTGAGCGACACGGATTTGTCGACACCGCTGCGGCCCATGATGACGCAGGTCTCGCCGCGTTTTACCGTACAACTGACATCGTTGAGCACGACGTGATCATCGAATGCCTTGTTGACATCACGGAACTCGAAAAAATTGGTCGGAGGAGGGGTATGCGACAGCGCTTTCGCTTCAGCCTCGGCATCAACGACGGGATTCGGCGGAAGCAGGTCCTCTGCGTCGCGGATGTCGTCTTCGCGGATGTTATCTTCGCGAGGATCGCTCACGGACGCTCCGCTCTCACAATGCGTACGGCTTCTTGGTAGTCAGCGGGTGTGTTCATGTTCCAGAAAAGGCGGTCAAAGTTATCAAATCGCTTCCAGTCGGCAGCGTCAAGCACTTCCATCGAGAGCTGTTTCATGGCGTCAGTCACGCGCCGCGTGCCATTTTCAAAGGCTCGCCTGAGGATTGGCACGGCGCTTGTTCGCCAGCAGGCGCATAGCGGTTCGAGGCCGTGAGCCGATTCTGGCACGACGACTTCCGCTTTGCTGGCGGCAGAGCGTTCGATGAGGTGCCGCAACCATTCGACGGTCACGAATGGCATGTCGCAGCCGACGGTCAGCGCCCAAGATGGCGCGGCGGCCGAGCCGATGGTTGCCTCGAGTGCGGTGATGATTCCTCCGAGCGGGCCTTCGCCAGGCCAATGATCGGCGACGCAATCGACGCCGACGGGTCTGTATTTCTCGGCATCGCCGATGATCCGAACAGGCGCTGAGGTTGCCGCTTGTAAGATTCGGCAAAGCCTCGCGATTAGCGCCTCGCCCTCAAACTCGACGAGCGCCTTGTCGCAGCCGAATCGGCGGCTGGCACCTCCGGCCAGAACGAACCCGTGAATCTTTGTGGTGGCCGTCACAAATTGAAAATCATCCCTGATTCGCCCAGATTCACGACTCTTCCTCGACTGGCTCTCGTCCCGGCCGCCGAATGCCGAGTTCGCGCAGTTTTTCCTGCAGGCTCTGCCGATGCAGACCGATCGTCGCCGCGGTGCGTGACACATTCCAACGGTGGCTCGCAAGCTGCTTCGTCAGATAGGCGATCTCAAATTTATGCTTCGCTTCGCGAAAATCGTTCTCGCCGAGCCCGACGTCTGCGCCATCTTTGCTGGGCTTACCAACGAGCACTTCGCCAGCAGCAACTTCTTCAGGCAAATCGGGGACACCAATTTCGTCGCCGTGGCACAGCACCAGACTTCGCTCAAGAGCATTCTTTAGCTCACGCACATTGCCCGGCCAATCGTAGCGCTCGATCGCAGTTAACGCTTCGCGGCTGAGTCGAGCCGAGCGGCCGAGCCGCGAACCATGCACCTGCAGGAATTGATCGGCAAGCACCGAAATATCTTCTTTGTGTTCGCGCAACGCCGGCAACTCGATCGTCACGACGCGGAGCCGGTAGTACAAATCCTCCCTAAATTTCCCGGCGCGAATTTCTGCTGGCAAATTACGATGCGTCGCGCTGATCACGCGGACATCCACCGAAATCGACTGCGTGCCGCCGAGACGTTCGATAACGCGATTCTCAAGGGCGCGCAAGACCTTCGCCTGCGTGACGGGGTTCATGTCGCCGATTTCGTCCAAGAAAAGCGTTCCGCCGTTCGCCAGCTCGAACTTCCCTTTCTTTTGCTGAGCAGCGCCCGTGAATGCTCCGCGTTCATACCCAAACAGCTCCGACTCAATCAGCGTCTCTGGTAGCGCAGCGCAGTTCACCGCGACGAATGGCTTCGCTGCGCGTGGCGACCGCGCATGGATTTCCTGCGCGAGCAAATCCTTGCCGGTTCCGCTCTCGCCTAAAATCAAAACGGTCGAATCGGTCGGGGCAACGCGGTCCGCCATCTCAAACGCGCGGCGCATGCCGGCAGCGCGGCCAATCATCTGACCAAACTGCCCCTCAGTCGTAAGGCGCCGCCGCAGCGAATCGTTCTCTCTTTCCAACGTGGCCAGCTTCAACAAATTCGCGACACGCTGCCGCAATTCTTCGAGCTCAAATCCTTTGACCAAGTAATCCGCGGCGCCAAGTTGCAGCGCTTCGACCGCGGTCTTCGCGTTGTCGAGCGCCGAAACCATCAGCACCGGAACATCGCTTCCCTGCTCACGCATCCACTGCAAAAACGAAATCCCGTTTTGCCCCGGCATTACGACGTCGAGGAGCACCAGGTCTGGTTGTTCTCGCGCCAGCGCTTCGCGCGCCGTTTCCGCAGAATCAGCTTCGACGACTCGATATTTCGCTTCGAGAGCGCGTCTCAATCCGTACCGCGCTGCCGGTTCGTCATCCACAACCAGAATCGTCTTCATACCTTCCTCTTCTCAGTCGCTACTGCGCCAAGCTCCGTGACTTCAGGCTTGGCTTCTAACGGAATCAAAACTCGAAATTGGCTTCCCTTTCCGCCTTGGGCGGGACTTTTCCAATCGAGCAGTCCATGAAATTCGCCGACGCGCCGTACCACGATCGCGAGGCCCAACCCAGTTCCTTGCGTCTTCGTCGTAAAAAAAGGCTGGAGGATTTTTTCGCGCACTCCCGGCGCCACTCCAGATCCGTCGTCTTCCACGATGACGCCACACATTCCATCCGCAACATTCACGCTCACGGAAACGTGGCCACCTCGTGAGACCGCTTCCAGCGCATTCACGACAAGATTCGAGAGGACGTCGCTGACAGCGTCACTCGCAGCAGCAACGACCATCTCTTCGGCCGGCAACTTTGCTTCAAGCGCAATTCCACGGCGTTCTGCTTCGCGACTCAAGACTCCGATCACTTCGTCGACGACGGCTCGCAGTTCGCACGTCGCGTGGACACTTCCACCACGCACCGTTGGCCTGCTGAATTGCAATAATTGGCTCAACTTCGACGACAACCGCCCGATTTCGTCGAGCACCATCTTGGTTTCATTGCGCATCGACGCCGGAAGGTCCGGATTTTCCATCTGCACCTGCAAAATCGTTTTGATCGATCCAAGCGGATTTTTCAGGTTGTGCGAAATGCTCGCCGCCATTTGACCCAGCACCGCCAGTCGCTCGCGCTCGGCGAGTTCGCGCTCTAACTGCAATTTTTCTTCGATCGAACGGCACAATTCGATCGATGCCGGAAGTTGTTCGCACAAAAATTCCAGCGCCGCGTGCGCATCACCCGAAAGCATCGCGCCGTGCGGCCACACGCTCAGCGCCGCGTTTAGTCTTCCCGGCGAAGCAATCGGAAACAGCTCGCCGCCGCTGGGCAACGAATTCGCAGTAAATTCCTCGCCGAGATTCGGCTCAACCACAACTAGCTTCGCATCCTGTAAATCGAACTGCTCCTTCACGCGCCGCTGAATCGCGCGCAGCAAACTCAACAAATCGCCTTGCCGCGCTATTGCCTGCAATTCCGCTGCGACGCGCCTCGATTCCTCCAACCCCTTCTCTGCGGTCTTTTGCAGCGTCCGTCCCAGCGCTCGCTGCAGCGGCTCGATGAACGGAACCAACACAAACAACAAAATCGACGCCGAAGCTTCCGGCGGCAGCACCGGTTCGAGCCATCCACTTACGCGTCGCACCAGACTCAGGTACAGCAGCGCCAAAAACGTCGCCGAAACCGCATACACCAAATTCTTCTGACGCCCGATCTGCAGAAAGTTGTGGCGCCAGACGAGAAAAATCATCACGCTGAGCGGCACAACCGGCAGCATCGCCAGCACTGTTCCAAGCCATTGCCGCGTCGCCACCGGCAGATTCACCGGAAAGTCGTACAGCCCGATGATCCAAACCGCAGCGACCGCGAACAGCAGCGTCAAGAATCCGTAAAACTGACGCTCAGGCTCTTTCCGCGTATTTCGCCAGAAGCGAAATTCCCAAGTTGTGCACCAGATCAAGCTGTAAGTGAAGACGTGGGGGTAGCCATTGGCCAGCGTGTCGCCCGGTAACACAAAATCAAATCCCGGCGCTGTGACTCTAGGAAACTGATGCGTCGCCATGTGAAATGCGGCGGCGTAAAAAAACAGCAGCACGGCCCACTTCCACCGTTTGTCGTGCAGCATCCCACGCGTCTCGGCATACTCTGCGTGCAAATGCATCAGCAGCGCCGGAAAAGCACACAAGCCAAGACTGATCACACCAACGACAAATACGCGAAGACCTGCCGGTGGCTCGCCATAGTGAATCTGGGCGTTCAAAGCGAGCAGCGAGCCGCTGTAGTAAAGAAAAAGTGCGAGGCAAAGAAAGAAAAATACGCGCTCGAAATTTCGCTGCCGA
>JAFAZL010000729.1 GCA_019239815.1 Acidobacteriota bacterium | reverse complement strand
GCTGGTAGCGCCAGATATTCGTCCTTCAAATCGAGAATGTGCAGGTAGGTCTTGCCATCTTTCTGCGTCGAAACGCCCCAACTCCGAGGTGATATGGGTCCCCCGCGCGAGCCGTAAATCGTCTCGCCGTTCTTGGCGGTCCATTCGCCGATCGCGTGCAATCCCTCGATAAATTCCGGCTGAACCTGACCAGTCGGCATCGGGCCGATGTTCAGCAGGAAATTCGCGTTCGAACCGGCCGCGCGAACCAGGTAGTGAATGAGGTCGTTCACGCTTTTGAAATTTTTGTCGCTCTTGTTGTAGCCCCAGGCGCCGTTGATCGTCTCGCAGGTTTCGAGCGGCAGCTTGCTGATCCCCGTTTGATTGAATCCCGCAGTATTCGCGCCGGGCAAATCCTTTTCGAACATTTGGAAATCTTCGCCGTCGAATGGCGCGTGATGGTGATTGCTGCCGATCAGCGCCGCCGGCTGCAACTTGTGGATGAGCGAGTACGTGCGCTGGAGTTGCCAGTCGGCGTCGGGCTTATCCCACATGCCGTCGAACCAGATGCCGGCGACGTCACCATAATTTGTGAGCAGCTCGGTGAGCTGCTCGTCCATGAATTCGAGGTAACGATTGAAATCGCCGCCTTCAGGGCGGCCCGCGGAATGGCCCGTGCGACCGAGCGGGAAATAGTCAGGATTATGCCAGTCGAGCTGCGAATGGTAGAAAAACAGCTTGATGCCCTGCTTGCGGCATTCTTCAGCGAGTTGCTTGAGCGGATCCTTCGCGTACGGCGTCGCATCGACGATGTTCCACTTGTTCTGCTTGGTCGCGAACATCGCAAATCCGTCGTGATGCTTGCTTGTGATGGTGATGTACTTCATCCCTGCGGATTTCGCGAGCGCAACAATCGCGGCCGCGTCGAATTGCGTTGGATTGAACTGCGGCGCAAATTTTTCGTATTCGACGACCGGTACGTGCTTCTGCTCCATGTACCACTCGCCGTCGGCGGGCACGCTGTAAACACCCCAGTGAATGAACATGCCGAATTTCGCGTTCTGAAACCATTCGCGCGCTTTGAGATTCGATTCGGAGGGCTGGTAGGTCTGCGCCGCGAGCGGTTGATGTGCAACGCCGGTCAGAAAGCACGTCGCAATCAACGCAAGAAATGCCAATCGAACAGTTCTCATATTCTCCTCAGGCCCGCGAGCCGGGCGCGGCACGCGGTGGCTTGAATCCCTGCACGGCAAAGTACAACACGTACGCGTAGCAAACCAGCGGGACGAAAAACGCGGTTTGAATCGAGCTCCGATCCGAGATGTAACCCATCAATGCTGGAAATACCGCGCCGCCGATGATCGCCATAACGAGCAGCGACGAGCCGCGTTTCGTGTGCGCGCCGAGGTTCTTCAGGCTAAGCGCAAAAATCGTCGGAAACATGATCGAATGGAAAAATCCAATCATCACCACAGCCCAAACCGGCGCCTCCCCCGTCATGGCAATCGCCATCGCTCCGCACACAAAAGAGGCTGCCGCAAAAATCGCGAGCAACTTGTTCGGCGCAATGCTCTTCATCATCGCCGAGCCAGCAAATCGCCCGATCATGAATCCCAACAAATGCCATCGGAGATAGTCCGATGCAATCTTTTCCGGCGTCCCCGGCAGCGCATGTTGCACAAACCGAATCACAAAGCTCGTCACGCCAACCTGCGCTCCAACGTAAAAAAACTGCGCTAGCACGCCGCTGATCAAGTGCTTCTCGCGCCAGATTCTGCCCACCGGCGGCGCACTTTCTTCCGCGATCACGTCGGCATCCGCGGGCAGGCTCTCGCCCACAGCCTTGATTTCCGGCAGCTTCGCAAAGTAAATCAGCCCCGCCACCAGGAGAAAAATCGCCGTGATGCCGAGATAAGGCCCTCGTACTCGGCTCGCCTCAAGCGCCGAATACGCATCGATCTGCTCTGTCGTCATCAGGGCAAGCTGCGCCGCCGTATATTCGATGCCCGACAAAATGAACGCCTTGCCGATGATCGGCGTGATCAGCGCTCCCACCGCGTTGAACGACTGCGCAAAATTCAACCGGCGCTCCGACGATGCCGCCGGCCCGAGAATGGTGACGTAAGGGTTCGCCGCGACCTCCAATACGCCCTGCCCACACGCCATCACGAATAACGCGAACAAGAAAAATCCGTACAACCGCACCGACGCTGCCGGAACAAACAAAAAGGCGCCGGTCGCGCAAGTCAGCAGCCCCGCAAGAATTCCGCGTTTATACCCAATCTTCTCGAGCAACCATCCAGCCGGTAGCGCCGACAGAAAATATCCGCCGAAGAAAGCCGACTGAATTAGCGACGACTGCAAATCGGTGAGCCGAAACGCTTTTTTCAGATGGGGAATCAGGATGTCGTTCAAATTGACGCCCAGCGCCCACAAAAAGAACAAGCTCGTGATCAATACAAATGGAATGAGGAACCGGCGCTCCGTAAGCGGCGCCGATGTCACCGATGATGACCCAGCCGATCCCGAGCCAGTCGATCCAGAAATATTCATAAACTCAACACACTGCTCATGTCAGCGCCCGATCCAGATGCACATAACCGCCATCCACATATAAATGTTGTCCAGTGATGTGGGATGCCTGCGACGAGAGCAAGAAGGCAACGGTCGATGCGATTTCGCTCGCTTCCGTCATTCGCTGCCCCAGCGGAATCTTCGAAACAATCTTTTGACGCTTCTCTTCCGGATTCGGAAATGTGCTCAGCCACTGGCGGTATAGCGGCGTCATCACCTCGGCAGGAATCACCGCGTTCACGCGAATATGAAACGGTAAAAGTTCCGCCGCCCACTCGCGAGTCAGCGCCAGAATCGCGCCTTTCGCCGCAACGTACCCGGAAGTTCCGCCCTGTCCCGTCACGGCCGTCTTCGAACCTATGTTGATGATTGCGCCCCGCGCGTCTTTCAGAAAAGGCAGCGTAAAGTG
>JAFAZL010000670.1 GCA_019239815.1 Acidobacteriota bacterium | reverse complement strand
GTACGGACCATGTCTTCGGTGACGACAAAGTCGCGCACTTTGCGCTGCATGGGAAGGTGATACATGACTTCGAGCATGAGGTCTTCGAGGATCATGCGCAAGCCTCGCGCGCCGACTTTGCGCTGAAGCGCCAACTCGGCAACGGTGGCAATGGCATCATCCGTGAAGCGAAGGCGGACGTTTTCGAATTCGAACAGGCGCTGATACTGCTTGAGAAGTGCATTCTTGGGCTCAGTGAGAATGCGGACCAGCGCTGGTTTGTCGAGATCGTTCATGACGCCTGCGACAGGGAGGCGACCGACAAATTCGGGAATGAGGCCGTAGCGGATGAGGTCGCCCGGCTGAACTTGTTCGAGCAATTCAGTGTTGCGCTTCTGCGGAGTCGCCGGCGTCGCATCGGTGTGGAATCCGAGCGCCCGGCGGCCAACGCGCTTTTCGATAATTTTTTCGAGGCCGACGAACGCGCCACCGCAAAGGAACAGAATGTTTGTGGTATCGACCGGCGTAAATTCCTGGTGCGGATGCTTGCGGCCGCCCTGCGGAGGAACGTTGGCGACGGTGCCTTCCAGAATCTTCAGCAACGCTTGTTGCACGCCTTCACCGCTGACATCGCGGGTGATCGAGGGATTCTCGTCTTTCTTGGCGATCTTATCGATCTCGTCGATATAGATGATGCCTTGCTGCGCCTTCTGCACGTCGCCGTCGGCTGCCTGCAGCAGCTTCAAAATAATGTTTTCAACGTCTTCACCGACGTAGCCGGCTTCGGTCAGCGTGGTGGCGTCGACGATTGCGAACGGGACGTCAAGCATGCGGGACAGGGTTTGCGCTAGGAGCGTCTTGCCAGTGCCGGTCGGGCCGATGAGAAGAATATTGGACTTGCTGAGTTCCACGTCGCCAGGCTGCTTGTTGAGGAAGATGCGCTTGTAGTGGTTGTAAACCGCGACGGCGAGCTTTTTCTTGGTGCGATCCTGGCCGATGACGTAGCCATCGAGAAACTGCTTGATTTCGGGAGGGCGGGGAAGCCGGCGCGCGGGAGCGGACGCCTGTTCGCGCTTTTCATCTTCGAGAATGGTCTGGCAGACGCTGACACATTCGTTGCAGATGTACGCGCGCGGATAGTCCGAAGGCGAACTGATGAGCTTTTCGACCTGCTCCTGCGTCTTGTGGCAGAAGGAGCATCGCAGCGGCTCATCGGTATTGAATTTATTTTTCACAGGTATGCAGGCCCTCGCCTCCGCCGACCCAAAGCGGAGCACTGAACGATATTGTGGCTGATATTTTCGCCGAGCGAAAGAGAAACATCAAACTCCGCGTGACTCTTAGGAACCGGGCCGAGGATATCGCGTGAGCGATACAGCAATTCGACTTTGTACGAAAAAGCAATTCGCAAAATAGTTTTATGATCAGCGGTACTTATAAATGATTTCGTCGATCATGCCGTATTCTTTTGCCTGTTCGGGATTCATGATGTAGTCGCGCTCGACGTCGCGTTCGATGCGGTCGACAGGCTGCCCGCTGTGCTGCGCGATGATTTTGTTGATCGTCGTGCGCATGCGGAGAATTTCTTTTGCGTGGAGGTCGATGTCGGTGGCCTGGCCGCCGAGACCCGACATCCACGGCTGGTGAATCAGGATGCGCGCGTTGGGCAGAGCGAAACGCTTCTTGGGCGCGCCGCCGACGAGCAACACCGCGGCGATCGAAGCAGCCTGGCCGACGCAGGTGGTGACCACGTCGGGCTTGACGAACTGCATGGTGTCGTAAATCGCGAAACCGGCGGTGATCGAACCGCCCGGGGAATTGATGTAGAGCTGAATGTCGCGTTCCGGATCTTCGGCCTGGAGGAAGAGCATCTGAGCGGTGGCGAGATTGGCGACATGATCGTCAATCGGCGTGCCGATAAAGATGATGTGTTCCTTTAAGAGGCGGGAATAAATGTCGTAGGCGCGCTCGCCACGGCTGGTCTGTTCGACCACCATCGGTACGAGAGTGGTTGCGCGGTATTCCGGATGGTCGAAATTTTTCATTTGTTTGTTTAAGTTTAAGCTCAGAAGGATCCGAACCGACTTACTTGGATTCCGTCGCGTCGGATTTTGTTTCCGTTGGAGCGACGGTGCGAATTCGGGAATTCTGCGCAAGCCAATCGAGAGTTTTGTCGCTGCGCAGCTTCGATTTCATCCTATCCAGCGTGCCCTGCTTTGTCAAACGAGCGTGAATCGCTGCTGCGGATTCGCCACTATGCTGCGCAGCGTGCTCCAACTCGTGATTTAGCTCCTCGTCGTTGATGTCGATATTTTCAGCGGTGGCGATGCGATCGACGATCAGTTCGGCCTTCACATCGTCGGTAGCGCGGTCTTTCTGGCCGCTACGCAAGCCAACCCAATCGACGTTGACGGCGCGAGGATCAATACCCTGGGCCGCAAGCGAGCGAACGACGCGCTCGAGCCGCACATCCATTTGATGTTGTACGAGCGAATCCGGCACGGGGAATTCGTGCGTCTTGATCAGAGCGGCCAAAACCTTTTCGCGCAGCAAATCCTTGTGCTTGTGATCGCGTTCGTGTTCGAGGCTTTCGCGGACTTTCGTCTTCAGCTCGTCGAGCGTGGTCGCGTCGCTGACGTCCTTGGCGAATTCATCGTTCAATTCGGGTAGTTGCTTCGTTTTGATGCCGAGAACTTCCACGTTGTAGTGAAACGTCTTGCCGGAGAGCTTGGCGTCCGGGTAGTCGGCGGGGTAGGTGACGTCGAACGATTTGTGATCGCCGACGTTCGCGCCCTTCAGGTTCTCGTTGAAGGGCTCCATCGTTTCTTCGGCGCCGAGGTGGCACATCACGCTATCGGCCTGTACCGGCTCGCCTTCACCTTCGGGCTTGCCGTCGATTTTGAGCTGCACGTAGTCGTCGTTTTGAGCGGCTCGGCCTTCGACCGGCGCGAATGCGGCGGCGCGCTGGCGCATTTCTTCGAGAGTCTTTGTCACGTCGTCGTCAGTGATGTCCATCGGTGGCATCTCGATATCGAGATCTTTGTAGTTCCCGAGATCGAATTCCGGCAGCACTTCGAAGACGGCACGGAACTTCAGCGGCTGACCTTCGGTGAAGTCGAGCTTCTCGACTTGCGGTTGTGAAACAGGTGTTAGCTTTTGCTCGACAACAGCCTTTTCGACGGTCTCGGGAACGAGCGACTGCAACACTTCGCCCTTGATGTCGTCGGCGAAGCGCTTGCGGATCAGCGCGACCGGTGCTTTGCCAGGACGAAAACCCGGAACGCGCGCAAGCTTCGAAAACTCTTTGGCGACGCTTTCCATTTTCTTCGTCACGACATCGGCGGGGATTTCGAGGTCGAGTTCGCGACGGCAAGTTGCTGCGGCGGTTCCGGTCGATTCAGCCATTAGTGAAGATCCTTTTCGATTTTCGAGTGCGTACTGCGAGTCCGTTCGCGTTTGATGCGGCGCGATGCGCCCCAACGTCGCGACCTATATATAAGGTCCGACAGGGCTGTCGCTGGTCACGACAGTCTGCGCCACCGTTTGCACATCCAAAGGTTTAGCTATCGAGAGGCCAGACAGGTGAGAAATCACCCTGCAAACGCGAACGACAAGTATAGGTGACCACGTAACGCCGGTCAAACGACGAGCGATAAGTTACTTCCGCCCCAGCATGATCGGCTCAGTCTCGATCAGCTTCAGCGATTTCACCATGTTCTGAGTTGCGGCTTTGTATTTCTTAAAGTGTGGACTCTGAATATGCTTTTCATATGCCGCCTGATCTTTGTAGGTCTCGAAGATCCGAACCTGATCCGGATGACCCTTCACGGACACCGCATACAGAGTGAGCACTCCCGGCTCAATTCGAATCGAAGTCGCAATCTCCTCCTTCAACGCCTCTTGATACACCGGCATTTGAGCGGGGTCAATCTCCAGTTCCGCAATCCTGACAATCGGTTGCTCGGTTGTTTGAGCAATTGCTCCGACGGGTGCCCCAATCAACACTGAGACCACCATGAGTTGGCACAGAACTGAAATCCTATTCATTGGGTCCACCCACGAGCACCTAGCACAATTTATCCTAGCGCAGTAGATATTGCTCATCGGTGACGTGCTCGAGCCATTCGACAACTTTGCCGTCGAGCGCTTCCTGGATGGCAATGTGCGTCATGGCCGTCGCCGATGAGGCGCCGTGCCAGTGCTTCTCGCCGGGCGGAAACCATACGACGTCACCGGGGCGAATCTGTTCGATCGGTCCTCCCCAACGCTGCGCCAAGCCAGATCCTGCGGTGACAATCAAAGTCTGACCCAGCGGGTGCGTGTGCCACGCCGTTCGTGCACCCGGCTCGAATGTGACGCTGGCGCCCGCAACGCGAGCCGGCTGCGCTGCCTGAAACAGCGGATCGATCCGAACCGTGCCGGTGAACCATTCCGCGGGACCTTTATTGGACGGTTGTGAACCGGAGCGCTTAATTTCCATGGGTCGATCCTTTAGCTGCTGTGATCTGATCTGCTGCAGTCAATAGTAGCAGGGCGTGGCATCCGGTTACCTTGCGGAACATAATGCAGCATCGCTCGTTGTCCCCCGCGCTTATCACGGTAAGAATGAAGAAAAGGCAGCTTGATTGCGAATCTTCCCCGCCCGAAGTGAGGCCTCATGGATTCAACGGCAGCGAGTTTCCCTAGTTCGCGTTCGACCCCGAGGCTGGTGCTGACCGCGTCCGCTGCGGCGGTCGGGGTCAGTCTGGCGGCAATTGCATTCATTCCCTCGGCGCTGCAGAACGTCGCGTCATCCAAGTTCCTTCCGCACGTCTCCTGCTACCTCTATAACAAGCAGCTTGTGGCACTGCATCTCGGCAGTGATGCCGCAATATGGCTCGCGTACCTCGCCATTTCCTGCACGCTGGTATACCTGGTGTGGCGAACCCGCCGCGAAATTCCGTTCAGTTGGATGTTTCTCGCCTTCGGCGCATTCATCGTGGCGTGCGGATTCACCCACTTCATGGAGATTGTCGTCCTGTGGCATCCGTTGTATTGGCTCGCCGGCGACGTCAAGCTGGTGACCGCCGTTGCTTCCGTCGTGACGGCGATCGCTCTGCCAAGCCTGATTCCGCAGGTGCATTCGATGATTTCGGCGGCGCACGTTTCAGAAGACCGTCGCCGACAACTCGAAAAGGCGAACTTGGAGCTGCAACAGATTTCATCGCGCATCATGACCGTGCAAGACATCGAGAGGCGGCGTATCGCGCGCGAGCTTCACGACGGCGTCGGCCAATACCTCGCCGCGATCAAGATGTCGTGCGACGTCGCACTGCAATCAGCAAGCAAGCCCGAAGAATCGTTGGCGCTACAGGACGCTTTGAGTGTGCTGGACCGTTGCACCGCCGACGTTCGCACCATGTCGCACCTTCTGCACCCGCCTCTGCTCGAAGAGATGGGACTGGCTTCGGCAATCCCCTGGTACGTCGAAGGATTTATGGAACGCAGCGGTATCGAGGTC
>JAFAZL010000669.1 GCA_019239815.1 Acidobacteriota bacterium | reverse complement strand
ACCTGAGCGTTATCGACGATCGACATCATGGCTTCGAGCTTGCGCTCTGGGATGTCGAAGACGCGGCCCATGTAGTACTTCACGTCGTCGCGAGTGATGAGGTGCTCCGGGACGGCGGTTGCGGTGGCGAGAATGACCGGATGTGGCGTCGAGGCACGCGGCGGCTGCAGCTTGACTGCGGCAGTTTGCGATAGTGAAGCGACCGCTGATGCGTTTTCGGTGCTCAAAGGAGATCCCCCGTCTCGTTCGGCGCAGATGTGCACGCTCGCCATCGCTGGGCCCGGCGACGGTTAAAATTCGGATCGGCAGCGCCCTCTCGCTGACCGAATCCGGCCCTAGACTGTACATTATTTAGGGCTGAGTAGGTAGGTTTCAAGTTGGCGATTCTAGTTTTTGGTGACATGGATAGCAAGGGCCGATGTATCAGGTTTGACTGGGGTTGCGGCTAAAAGGACGCCTGAGGGCTCGGATGTCAGGGGCGCCGACGCACACCGTACGGGCATTCATACCGCAGTCATGCACCGGTTGAGGATCCGTGAAACGATGCTGGAGGACTAAAGTATGCTGCTGCGAGGTTGTGGAACCAACCCTGGGGGATGGATGAAGGCGAGTTCGAGATCGGTGTGGCGAGTGCGGAGTTGGATTTCGTTTCGGCGGATGTTGCCGCTGCTGGTGACGGTCGTTCTTTGCGTCGCCGCGGATAGCGGCCTGGTCGGACGACAGACAGCCGCGGCTCAAGATCGCGCAACGCCGCCGTTGCTCGTGATGATTTCGGTCGATGGGTTGAGGCCCGACTATGTGACGCAAGCCGACGCGCATGGGGCGAAAATTCCGAACCTGCGCAAGTTTCTCGCGCAAGGCACGTACGCCGATGGAGTGCAAGGCGTGGTGCCTACGGTCACCTATCCCAGTCACACGACGCTGGTGACCGGCGTGTGGCCGGCGAAGCACGGAATCTATGCGAATACGACGTTCGATCCGCTGCAGAAAAATGCACAGGGGTGGTATTGGTACGCCGAGGACATTCGCGTGCCGACGCTGTGGGACGCGGCTGCTAAGGCAGGGCGGACGTCGGCGAGCGTTCAGTGGCCGGTGACGGTCGGCGCGCACATCAACTGGTTGATTCCGGAATTCTGGCGCGCGAATACGCCGGAGGATGCGAAGTTGCTGCGCGCGGTGTCGACGCCGGGATTGATCGCGGAAGCTACGGCGGAGATCGGGCCGTATAGCGGAGGGATCGATACAACAGTCGAGGCCGACAAGAATCGCGGCAAATATGCGGAGTGGATTCTGGAGAAAAAGCATCCGGCGCTGCTGACGCTGCATTTGATCGCGCTCGATCACATCGAGCATGAGACTGGGCCGTTCAGCCCCGAAGCGATCACGGTGCTGGAGGGGATTGACGCCGCGATCGGTGGAGTGTGGGAAGCGGCCGAGCGGCTGGGACCGGGTCGCACGTTTGTGGCGGTCGTGTCGGACCATGGATTTGCGCGGACCGACGCGCAACTCAACTTTTTCTCGGCGTTTCGTCAGGCGAAATTGTTCGATCTCGATGCGAAGGGGAAAATCACCGATTGGCGAGCGATGCCGTGGGTGACGGGCGGATCGGCGGCGATTATGTTGAAGGATCCGACGGATGTGGCGCTGCGATCTCAGGTTAAGGATTTGCTGACGAAGATTGCCGCCGATCCGGCGAATGGCGTTGACCGAGTGCTGGACGCCGAGGAAGTGCAGGCACGAGGGGGATATCCGACGGCGTCGTTCTTTGTTGGGCTCAAGCCCGGATGGCGCACGGGTAGCGATGCGGAGACGCCGCTGCTCACCAAGACGAAGGTTGGAGGAACACACGGCGAGCTGCCGGACTTGCCCGATCTGCGGGCTTCGTTTTTCTTGGCTGGGCCGGGTGTGCCGGCGGCGAAGGATCTTGGCGTGATCGACATGCGCAACATCGCGCCGACGCTGGCGCATGAGGCGGGGCTAGAGCTGCCGTCGGCCGACGGGAAGAACATGTTGCCGTAACGACGTCGCCGCTCTAGCGGTATGCTAAGCGCGTCAGCGAAGCGATCTCAGCGCAGGCCGACCAGACCCTTCACCGACTCGATCATTTTCGCGGAGTCGTAGCCGACGCCGTCCTTGAATACGATTTCGACGTTCTCGATGTCTTTGATATTGGCTGATGGATCGCCGCTGATCACGACGATGTCGGCAGCTTTGCCCGGCGCAATCGTGCCGATCTGATTTTGCTCGCCTAAGAATTCGGCACCGTTTGCCGTTGCGATGTGAATCGCTTCGAGCGGCGTGAAACCCGCCTCGACCAGCAACTCAATCTCGCGTTGGTCACCGAATCCGGCGATGACGCCGCCGTAGCCGGTCGGGTCTAGTCCGGCGAGGAGCAGGCCGCCTTCTTTGGCGAACTCGTGTTCGAACTCCATCTCTTTCTTGATGAACGCGGCCCAATGAGACTCCGCCGCGCCGTCTGAAATTATCGAGCGTCGTTGCAGGTATTGAATTCTCGCTTCGGGCAACATCGCGTCGAGCACCCGCGGCTCGAGCGGCGCGCGATTGGGCACGATTGTTTCGAAAACAGGCAGCGTCGATGTGACAGCGACATGCTTGCTGATCAAGTCGCGAATCGTGTCGTGCAGCGGCCCGGAAGTCGCGTCGAGATTCAGCATGGACTCTTCGACGGTGTCGCGCTCCGGGCATGCGCCGGGTTTTCGGCCTTCTACGAACTCGGAATCGGCGAAAATGCCGTGCTCGAGGTCGTCGATGCCGATCGAAGCGGCTTCGCGAAAGCCGACCGAACAAAGATGCCCGGTCACCTTGAGGCCGTGAGCGTGAGCGACTTTTACGATCGCGCTTAGTTCGTCAGGGGTGATGTGCATGTAGGCCTTGAATGAAGTCACGCCTTCCGCAACCCAGTATTCGGCGGTGCGGCGCGCGTCCTCCGCGTCCTTGAGTTCGTGCATTTGTGGAGTGAAGGCGCCCTGGCCTTCGAAGTACGGGCCGGTCACATGCATCTTCGGACCGATCGCGGCGCCGGAGTCGATCGCCTTTTTCAATTCGAGGTCGGTGTATGGCTCGACGCTGCCCGTCGTCCGAATCGTGGTCACACCCCCCGCAAGATACAGTCGCGGGAAACTTGTCGCGTGCTCGGGATACATCGCCGGCGGCCCTTTCGGCGCAGGGTAATACATGTGGTCGTGCATACCGACGAGACCTGGAATGATAGTTCGCCCGGTCAGATCGAGCACTTTCGCGCCATCGGGCGCTTTCGTCGACGATGCATCGCCCACGGCGACGATTTGTCCGTCGCGGATGACCACCGATTGATCCGCGCGCGCTGCGGCACCGGTGCCATCGATCACACGCACGTGTGCCAGCACGATCGTTGACGCATCTTCGCGGACGAAAGGTTTGACCTGCGGGCCGAGGTGGCCGGCAGTTTGAGCGAGCGCCAGACTCGGCAGTAGACAGCAGGATAGGAACAGGAATCGAGCACGCATCGGAACTCCTTAAAAGAACGACCAGCGCAAAATATCGGGAACACTCAATTTCGGCGTCGAGTCTATGGGCTGATGGCTCACGAACACAAGACGTAGAGGGTTCTTTGGGCGAAGTGGAGGGACTTAAAGGTTTCACCGCAACCGCCATTTTCTTGTGTTAGATTCCCGACCTCGAGGTGCACCGATGCGCGGGATGTCTCGCCTGTTTGTGGGATTGGTCTGGATTCTGCTCAGTGTTGTAACGGTGCCGGTGGCGCGCTCGCAAAGCGCTACAACAGACGCGAAGTATCCGCCAGCGACCGAGGGCGACTTCGTCGTGCACAATTTCAAATTCAAGAGCGGCCAGTCGATGCCGGAGGTGCGGCTGCACTACACGACGCTGGGCAGGCCAGCTCAGGACGCGCAGGGCCGCACGACGAACGCGGTGTTGATTCTTCACGGCACGGGCGGCAGCGGGCATCAATTTCTCGCGCCGTATTTTGCCGGCGAGCTTTTCAATGTTGGCCAGTTGCTCGACGCGTCGCGCTATTACTTGATTCTTGTTGACGGCGTTGGCCATGGAAAATCGTCGAAGCCAAGCGACGGCCTGCGCGCGCACTTTCCGGAGTACGACTATGATGACATGGTCGCGCTGCATCACGTGTTGCTGACCGACGGGCTGAAAGTGAATCATCTGCGCCTGATTTTCGGCACGTCGATGGGCTGCATGCATTCGTTCGTTTGGGGTGAGACATATCCCGAATTCATGGACGCGCTGATGCCGATGGCTTGCCTGCCCGTGCAGCTCGCCGGCCGCAACCGCGTCTGGCGAAAAATGGTGATGGACGGCATCCGCACTGATCCCGAATGGAAGAAAGGCGACTACACGACTGAGCCGGCCGAAGCACTTCGCATCGCGCTCGACTTTCTATTGATCGCCGGCAGCGCGCCGCTCCCGATGCAGAAGGCATTGCCGACGCGCGACGACGCCGACAAATATCTCGACAAATATTTCCACGATCGCATGCCGGGCCTCGACGCGAACGATTTGTTATATCAGGTGAATGCATCGCGTAACTACGACCCATCGCCGAATCTCGAAAAGATCACGGTGCCGGTGATGTGGATGAATTCCGCCGACGATTTCATCAATCCGCCCGATCTCGGTATCGCCGAGCGCGAAGTGAAGCGCTTGAAGAATGGGAAGTTCATTTTGATTCCGGCGAGCGAGCAGACACACGGGCACGGAACCCACTCCTATGCCGTGATCTGGAAGCAAAATTTGGCGGAACTTCTGGAGAAGTCAGCGCGCTGATCGTCGAACCAGACTAATTGCTGACGGGCGCGATGGCGACGCGTGCCTCAAGCGCAATTTTACCGGGACCGTACGCGGCGATCATCAACAAGCCGCCCATGATTCCGAGATTTTTCTGGAAATTCACGGACATGAATTCGTGAAGTAGAAACGTCACCGGGACCATATAGAAAAACATTACTGTTGCCGCGATTCGCGCAGCCAAGCCCGTGATCAGACAGAACGAGCCCGCAGCTTCAATCACCAACGCACTAGTCAGCAACAAGGCCGCCGCCGGCATATGTTTCGAGTTCATGTATTCGATATTGGAGCTCCAGGCGAACATCTTGCTGTAGGCGCTAGTCACAAAAATAATGCTAATTAACCAGCGCGCAAGCAGAGATATAGCGCCTTGCGTGAATGTCGGCACACGATTTCTCCGAATCTGCGATCCGACGGGACTAGAGGCTTAGACGTCCCGCCGAAGAAATCGTTTGGGCCTACTCGGCGCGAAGAGCCCGCAGCGGATCGATTCGTGCCGCACGTCGTGCCGGGAAGTAACAAGCCGCACAGGCCGCCGCAGTCAAGACCCCCGCAACACCGATGAAAGTAAGCGGGTCGGTCGGCGTCACGCCAAAAAGAAAGTCGCGCACACCTTGTGTCAGCGCAAACGCCGCGGCCAGTCCGAGCACCACGCCGACGAGCGCAAGCTCCATCCCCTGGCGCAGAATCATCACGACGATCTCGACGGGCCGCGCGCCAATCGCCATGCGAACTCCGATCTCGTGGATACGCTGGCTGACCGAAAGCGCCATGACGCCACCGATGCCAGCCGCGGCGATCGCCAGTGCCAGCAGCGCGAACAGGCCAAGCAAATTCGTCGTCAGCCGCGGCGCCGCGATGGATTCAGCGCGGACCTGCTCGAGCGACTGAATCTTCCCCGCCGGCTGATTCGGATCGACCTCATACAAATGCATTACCACAGCCCGCGCGATGTTCATTGGATCTCCCTGCGTGAGCGCGACCAAGCCCGGAGCCATCTGCGGATATTGCGCGTAGGGCACGGAAATATAGTCTTTCGGTTGCTGGCTAAGTTCTCGCTCGCGTACGTCACCGACGACGCCGACGATTTCCGTCCATGTTTTGCCGTCATCGAAAGAAAGACGATGGCCGACAGGATCCTTGCCGTGAAAATAGTGAGTCGCCAGCGACTGATTCACAATGGCGACGCGCAACTTGTCGGGTCGATCGCGGCCGTCGAAATCTCTGCCACTCAGAATCGGAATGCCCAGCGTGCGGAAATAGTCGGGGGTGACGGCGTTGAACTCCGTCGTCGGCTTATCATTTGGATTCGCTTGTTGGCCTTCGATCAGGAACTCGTGGTTCAATGCAGGTGATTTATCGAGCGGGAATTCGCTCGACATTGCGGCAGACGTCACCTGCGGCATCGCGCGAACCTTTTCGAGCAGCGCGTCGGAGAAGTTCAGCATGCTGGGGTCGCTCATGTATTTCGAAAAATCCAGGCTGATCTGGACCGTCAGAACATTTTCGGGCCGGAAGCCTGCATCGACGCCCTGCAGATTGATCAGACTACGCACCATTAGGCCTGCGCCGATCAACAGCAGAAACGACACCGCGACCTGAGCGACGATCAACGCGCCTCGGGTTTTGCTTCGGCGCGCGCCAAGAGTGGATTGCGTGCCGCCTTCCTTTAACGTCGCGGCGAGATTTGCGCGGCGTCCCAGGGCCGGCGCCGTGCCCGTCAAGATGCTGACCAGCGCAGCGATACCCAGGGTGAAGAGCAGAACCTGCGCATCGACGTGAACTTCGTTCGCGCGCGGAGTGAAACGCGCCACGTACTCGGTCAACAACTTCAATCCACTCTTCGCCAGCAACAGTCCCAGCAATCCGCCACCAAACGCCAGCAAGAAGCTCTCGGTCAGCAACTGACGGAACAATCGCACGCGGCTCGCGCCCATCGCCGTGCGCAGTCCCATTTCGCGTCCGCGGCGCACCATGCGCGCGAGGTTCAGATTCGCGACGTTGGCGCATGCGATCAGAAGCACGAAGCCCGCCGCGGCCAGAAGAAATAGCATGGTCGGCTTGGCGTCGCGTGTCAGTTCCGTTTTCATCGGAGTGACTTCCATTTTCGGGGTCGCATCTTTCGAATATGCGGTCGGGAATTCGCGCTGCATCGTCGCCGCCACGGTCGAGAGATCGGCTTGCGCTTGCCCCGGCGTCACCCCGGGTTTCATTAAGCCAAACAGTCGCAACATCCGGCCCTTTCGATCGGCAATCATTTCCGGGTCGGATCGGAAAGGACACGCCACCGACGTCATATACACATCGTTTTGTTGCGGATACTGCGGAAACGGCGGCAGCACACCGATCACCATGTGCGGTTTGTCGTTCATGCGAAATGTTTTGCCGACCACCGTCGGATCCCCGCCGAAACTCCGCAGCCAATACTCGTAGCTCAGCAAAAGCACGGCGGGCGCGCCAGGTTTTTCGTCCGCCGGCTCAAACATGCGCCCGAACAGAGGCTTCACTTTGAAGATGTCGAAGAAATTCCAGGAGACAACGCCAGTCTCCACGCGCTCGGGTTCGCTGCGGCCCAGCAAAGTGAACTGCATGTTGTGATATTCAACGACACCGTCGAGGCTATGATTTTGAGAGCGGTAGTCGTTCAGTTCGGGAACTGACGAGCGCCCAACGCCGGCGCCGGGCACCGTCCGCTGGCTCAGCATCAACAGTCGCTCGCCGTGCTCGAATGGAAGTGGTTTCAGCAACACCGCGTTCACGACGCTAAAAATTGCGGTGTTCGCGCCGATGCCGAGGCCCAGAACGATGATCGCTGCGATCGTGAATCCCAGATTCTTACGCATCATGCGGATCGCGAAACCGGTGTCTTGCCGCAGCATCGACCAATGCTCGCCGGGCGCCGTTGTGAAAATGCCCTTCGCGGTTTCCCACCACAGCCGCAGAACACCCATTTTGTCTCCCCTGCGCAGCGCGTCCGCTCGCTGTTCCGCGAAAACTTCTTCCATCTCCGGCCCGTAGTCGCCGCGAAATTCCGCAGGCAGGAGGCGCATCAACAGTTGAAATATGCGAGATCCCGGCTTCGAGTCGTTGCTTGCGGTTTTACCTGACAAGGGTTCGCTCATGGTGTGCCTCGTGCGCTGTGTTCGATAAGATTCTGAAACTGTTCGTATCGCGGAGATTTACGCCGTTTGTGTGCGCTTTAAGAGGCGCCGTGATCGCGCCAGCGCGACCACTTTTTCCAGGCGCTCGGCTTCCGCGGCGGCCACGTCTCGGCCCGCGGAGGTCAGCCGGTAGTAGCGGCGACGCTCGTCATCGTTCGCGGCGGACGGGCGTTCGCGACGCTCGACGATCAATCCGTCGTTGAGCAGCCGCTTGATAATTCCGTAGAGCGTGCCGGTGCTGAGTTTCACTTCGCCGCTGGTGCGCATCTCGACGTCTTTCAA
>JAFAZL010000625.1 GCA_019239815.1 Acidobacteriota bacterium | reverse complement strand
TAAGCGTGAAGGCTGGACATTTTTATCTGCTGTCATCGATGAGGGCGGAGTCGCTCGCGGCATTTGCGCGATGGATCTGCGCACGATGGAAGTCAAAACGTTCCACGCCGATGCTGTGATCTTCTGTACCGGAGGCATCGGCGCGATTTTTGGGCGCTCGACGAACTCTGTCGTGTGTACCGGGTCTGCGCAATCTGCGCTGTTTCAGCAGGGCGTCGACTACGCCAACGGGGAATTCATCCAAGTCCACCCGACGGCGATTCCTGGAGAAGACAAACTTCGGCTGATGAGCGAATCGGCACGCGGTGAAGGCGGCCGAGTCTGGGTCCCGCGCAATCCACAGGAAAAGCGTCCGCCGCGGAGTATTCCCGACGCAGAGCGGTTCTACTTCCTCGAAGAGTGGTATCCGAAGTACGGCAACTTGGTTCCACGCGACATCGCCACGCGCGCGATTCACCGGATTGTGTACCAAGAGAAGCTCGGGCTCAATGGCCAGGCTGCCGTCTACCTCGACGTCACGCATATTCCACGCGAAACGCTCGACCGGAAGCTTGAAGGCATACTTGAAATTTACGAAAAGTTCCTTGGCGTCGACCCGCGCGAAGAACCTATGAAGGTTTTCCCCGCCATGCATTACACGATGGGCGGGATGTGGGTGAACGCCGAAGACCAAGCCACTAGCGTTCCAGGAATTTTCGCTGCAGGTGAATGCGAGTATCAGTACCACGGTGCGAATCGCCTCGGTGCGAATTCGCTCGTTTCGTGCATTTTTGGTGGCGGCATTGCCGGTCCGGCTGCAGTGAAGTACGCGCGGAATCTTGAAAAGGGAACGGACTCGGTTTCCTCCCACGTTTTTGAGCGCGAACAGAAGCGCCAGGAAGCGAAGAACGCAGCGCTGATTGCCCAGGACGGCACCGAAAATCCCATCACGATCTGGAAGGAACTTGGCGAAGTGATGACCGAGCACGTCACGGTCACGCGCATCAACAAGAATCTCGAGCTCGCTTATGCCAAGCTCGGCGAACTCAACGCGCGCTATCGCAAAATCAATCTCAGCGATCGAACCCGCTGGTCGAATCAAACTTTGAATTTTGCCCGCGAGCTGGAAAACATGCTCATCCTTGCGCGCGTCATCACCATCGGCGCTTTCTATCGCAATGAATCGCGCGGCGCGCACTACAAACCCGATTTCCCGGAACGCGACGATGCCAACTGGCTGAAAACCACGCGCGCCAAATGGGTCAACAACGACGTCGAGCTGACCTACGAGCCCGTCGATATTTCGATGATTCCGCCGCGGCCGCGCCGTTACGACGCCGCGAAGTAAATTTGAGCTGAGAGCTGACAGTGACCATGGCCGAAAAACAAGTCATCCTCCGCATCAAGCGCCAGCAAGCGCCGAAGGAAGCCGCGCGCTGGGAGGAGTTCGCGCTCCCGTGGCGGCCGTCGATGAACGTGATCATCTGCCTTCGTGACATTGCTGAAAATCCGGTCACGCGAGAGGGCAAAAAAACCACGCCGATCACCTACGATTCGAATTGCCTCGAAGAAATCTGCGGTTCGTGCGCGATGCTCATCAACGGCAAGGCACGGATGGCTTGCTCCGCGCTTGTCGACCAGCTCGAACAGCCGATTCGCATCGAGCCGATGACAAAATTCCCAGTCGTGCGCGATCTGGCGGTCGATCGGCAATTCATGTTCGAAAGTCTCAAGCGCGTGAAGGCGTGGATTCCGATCGACGGCACTTACGACCTCGGCGAAGGACCACGCCTTTCGGCTGAACAGCAAGAAAAGGCGTATCCGCTTTCGAATTGCATCACGTGCGGCAGTTGCCTTGAGGTCTGTCCGCAGGTCAACGAGAACAGCAAATTCATGGGCGCTGCGATTTTCAGCCAGGTGCGACTTTTCAACATGCACCCAACCGGTGCGATGCACGCCAAAGAACGCCTACAAGCATCGATGGGCAACGGCGGTATCGAAGACTGCGCCAACGCGCAGAATTGCGTCGTGGCTTGCCCGAAGGGCATCCCCCTCACCGAATCTCTAGCCGAAGTGCAGCGCGCGGCGTGGAAACAGGCGCTGCTCGGCTGGCTGATAGGGTAAACTCTCACCACTCAAAGCAGTCGACGTTGAAGTCAAGCTCAGGGAGGCTTGGATGCGCTCAGCTCGCGCTATCGCTACGTTTGTCATCGTCGTCGTTTGCCTCGTCGCTACCAACGCGCTCGTTCGCGCTCCGCACGCGACCGTCAGCGCTGACGACATTGCCGCGCGCGCACACAAACTTCACTTCTCGACGCACGTCATCGACACGCACGACGACACCACGCAGCGCTTCCTCTCGAAGTCCAGCTTCGACCTCAGCAAGCGATACACCGATGGCTCGATCGACATTCCGCGCATGAAAGAAGGCGGGATGAACGGCATTTTCTTTTCGATCTGGATCGACGGCAAGACGATGGGGCCGCAGGCGATCCAACAGGCGCTCGATCAAATCGATCTTGTTCGCACCAACGTCGCGAAATATCCGAAAGATATCGTTTTGTGCCGCACCGCCGAAGAAGTTCGGCGCGCCCACGCGCAGAATAAAATCGCCGCGATGATGGGCGTCGAAGGCGGGCACATGATCGGCAACGACATTCACATCGTGAATATTTTCGCCGACCTCGGTGTGCGTTACATGACACTATCGCATTTCTACAACACCGAGTGGTCTG
>JAFAZL010000579.1 GCA_019239815.1 Acidobacteriota bacterium | reverse complement strand
TTCATCTGATCCACTTCCGGCATCGTCGGCGTCCCCCGCGTCCACGTCAGCGGCGAATACAACGCTACCCATTTCACGACCTTGCCGATCAGCATCGGCTTCCCCGACAGCGCGATGTCACCCATCACGCCCTTGAACGAGTCATTCAAATGACAGATCGCCTGATGCGCATTCATCTTCCCCCACTGCCGCGGGCTATCCGGCCTCATTTTCCCCAGCCGGCCCAAAATCGCCTGCCGGTCAGTTGTGCTCGCCAAACTCCCCTTCTTCATCGTCTCCTCGCCGTCGCCTGATTATTTCCAGCAACTTGCCTGTGTGCTCAAACCTATCTTGACCAGCCGCTCCAACCGCTGCAATAAAAACCCACCCGACCGACAAAAAAATTGCATCGCCACCCAAATCGCGCAAACATGAATTCCCAAACTCGAGAGGACCATCAATGCGCCCGTACAAATCCTTCCTCGCCTGCTCTGTCTTCTTCGGCCTCTTCCTCTTGCTGCCTCAAACGCTCCGACAACCCACAACGGTTCACGCCGAACAAAGCACCTATGACACGCGAGACGGCCAACACGATTTCGACTACGCCGTCGGCACTTGGAAGATTCATCTGAAACGCCTGAAAAAACGCCTGGTCGGCTCAACCGAATGGATCGAACTCGACGGCACTGTATCTTGCCGGAAAGTCTTGGATGGTCGCGCAGAAGTCGAAGAAATGGATGTCGCAACCTCCGACAAGAGCATGCACATCCAGGGTCTGGCCGTGCGTCTCTACAATCCGCAATCGCATCAGTGGAGTATTTACTGGGCCAGCGCCAGCGACGGCGTTATGGAACCCAATCCGATGGTCGGCCAGTTCACCAACGGACGAGGCGAATTTTACAATCAGCAAATCTACGAAGGCCGAGCGGTCTACGCCCGTTTCACATGGACAGGCGTCACAACCAATTCGCCGCACTTCGAACAAGCATTTTCCGTCGACGGCGGAAAAACCTGGGAAACCAACTGGATCACCGACCAGATAAAAGAAAAATAACCGAAGCTCAACACCAATTCTTTCCGCCCGCGACGCCAACTCAACTATTCAGCGATACTAAAATCATAAATCCGGCCAGTCGCATTCCCACCCGACCTGTTCCCGCCGCGAGCGCCTGCCATGGTAGCTCCCTGCCCCGTCCCCATAAAAAACGCATATTCTCCCGGCTTCAAATCCTCGTCCAAAGTCACTTTGTACATGCGCACGCCGACATGATCCGCCTTGAACGCAAGTTCTTTGTCTTTCTTCACGCCCGACTTCCCTCCCGTAATTCCTCCAAACGACCCAACCTGAAACTCCCTGTGATCGCTCTTCTTGTTCAGCTTGATCAATACGTAGTCCGCCGCATCCGATCCATCCGGCACATACAAATAAAACATCGGATGACGCTCTCTCACGACATTCTTCGAAGTCGGCCCAGCCAGCGTCGCATCCCAATGCTGGTTCCTCATCCCATTCGTGAAAAAGCTGCCAGCCTTCCCGCCTGCTTTTGTATTTGTCAACGCTTGCCCCTGCAGCAAAACGAAGTTGGCTCGATCTTTCCAGTACACTCCAACTTCCGGCGGCGGCAAATTCGGATCAATCGTCATCGGTGTGGAGCTCGCCGTCGCGACAACCATGGGCCCCGCTGACGACGGATTGATCATCGCTTTGATCACCGAGTCGGGAACGCCGCTCTCTTTCAGTGTTTTCAATCCTTCGACGCCGGTGTCGAAGCTGATCGCATCTCCCGCCGCGCCCATCGCCCGGATCTTCGCAACGATCACATCCTCCGTAATTCCCAGCTTCACCATGCTTATGACATCCTCATTGGTGAATCGCTTCTTCATCGAGCCACTATCCTGGCCAACAACAGCCCCGGCCAAGGCAAGACTCAACGCTAAGCAGGTGCACCTAGCTGTCCGAATCTTCGCTATGAATTTCATCTGTTCTCTCCGACCAACATCTTCGATAGGAAATACGACCGAGGCCCGGTATTAGGGGGAACTAGAACTACTTGTGTTTGGGGAATCAATACCACAGCCGCCCGCGACTCGCCAGCACGGAAATCTTTAGGGCTACCATCGCACGCAAGCCATTTAAATACAATAAGTTATCGGCGATGCAGAGAATCCGCTACGATTTATTCCGCCTCTTGGTTACCCCTTCCCTTTTTGCTTCCCGGGCTTTTCTCAAATCTTTCTTACGAGAACTTCAATTTTCCTCTTGACATATTCCGATATGGGAATATATTGGAACCATGCCTCGCGCATCCACAACCTCCGACGCCTTCAACGCTGTCGCCGAACCCCGCCGCCGCGACATCCTGAACTACCTCGCCCTCCAAGAGCGCTCGGTCAACGAAATCGTCGACAGCCTGAGCATGGAACAACCTTCTGTGTCCAAACACCTTCGTGTTCTCAAAGACGTGGGCTTGGTAAATGTCCGCCGCGACGGCCGCAACATGTTTTACCGAACCAATGCCGAAGCGATTCGCCCGCTCCACGAGTGGACCCGCACTTTCGAACGCTTCTGGCAACACCAGCTCAACAAGATCAAGGAGCTGGCCGAACGCACCACGAACCAGCAACCGGATTCCCCAACTAACTTCAAACCAAGGAGCAAAAATGATCTTGACCGCGACAAGAATTGAAGACCTGGTGATCCAGCTCGACAAGGAAATCCACGTCCGCGCTTCGCTCGAAACCACGTTCGACGCGATGCTCACCCAGCTCGGCCCCGGCAACACCACGCCCGACGGCACTCCCATGCCGCTGAAGATCGAACCGTGGCCCGGCGGTCGCTGGTACCGCGACCTCGGCAACAACAACGGCCACCACTGGGGCCACGTCCAGGCCATCAAGCGCCCGACGCTGCTCGAAGTCTCCGGCCCCCTAATGACTTCCTTCCCGGTGACACATAACGTTCAGTACCGTCTAAAAGAAGTGGAAGGCGGAACGCTCCTCACCTTCCACCACTACGCCTTCGGCGTCCTCCTCGGCCTCGATGATTTTAAAAAGGGCATAAACGTGGGCTGGACACACATCAACGAAAGCATCCGAAAAGTCGCCGAAGCCCAGGCCACGCGCCACTGAGGATCGAGTCATGAGCAACCAACTGTCATTCCGACCGGAGCAAGCTGACGCCTTTTCTTCGCGTTCGCGCTGCGCGAACGCGTCGACTTGCGTAGTGGAGGTACTCTGCGCCATCGCGCGTCGTTTGCGCGATGAATCTCTCTTCGATTTCAGCGAGAATGTCGATTTTTTCGATCTCGTTCGTCGTACTAACAGGAAGGAGTCCTAATCATGTGCCCCGCTTGCTTCGCGTCCGCCACCTTTCTCATAGCAACCACCATTTCCACCGGCGCCGTCAGCGCCCTCACTTTCAAATTCCTCAAACTCAACAATCGAGATCTGGTCCAGCGACCAAAACAAAAAGGAGAATTGAAATGGCAACCGCACCGGCCGTAAATCCAAGTCACAAAGTCGTATCGCACTCCGATTGGCTCGCCGCGCGAAAAGAGTTTCTCGCGAAAGAAAAAGAGCTGACGCGCCTGCGCGATGATATCGCTCGCCAGCGTCAGCAGCTCCCTTGGGAAAAGGTCGAAAAGAACTACGTCTTCGACTCGCCCTCAGGCAAAGTCACGCTCGCCGATCTCTTCGGCGACAAGTCGCAGCTCATCGTTTACCACTTCATGTTCGCGCCTGATTGGGCCGAAGGCTGCCGCGGCTGCTCATTCATTTCCGATCACGTCGAAGGCTCGCTGCCGCACCTCGCCGCTCGCGACGTTGCGTACGTCGCCGTTTCGCGTGCGCCGCTCGCCAAGCTCGAAGAATTCAAAAAGCGCATGGGCTGGAATTTCAATTGGGTCTCGTCCCACGACACCGACTTCAACTACGACTACAACGTCTCCTTCACCAAGGAACAGGTCGACAGCGGCACCACCGGCTACAACTTCGGCACCCAGCGCTTCCCCGAAGTCGAAGGTCCCGGCGCCAGCTGCTTCATCAAAGACGAAGCCGGCAACATCTATCACACCTATTCCAGCTTCGGCCGCGGCCTCGACACCATGATCAACGCCTACAACTGGCTCGACATCGTCCCCAAAGGCCGCGACGAAGCCAACCTGATGCCACCCATGGCCTGGGTCCGCCATCACGACAAATATCCGCAATCCAACCCGTCGACCGCCACAAAAGACCCCGGCTGCTGCCACCACGAAAAAGCCTGATTCCAGCAGGGCCGTGTGCGGGCGCAGCACTGCTGCGCCCCAGGCTCCCCAGCCGTCAACTTCAATCACGTTCTGGTTTTTCTTGTAGCCGCGTAATAAACGATCCTGAAAAAGCGTATGTCATCCTGAGGTGGCCGCAGGCCGCCGAAGGATCTCAACCGCTCCCTAACTCCCAACCAACCCACAATCACCCAATCGAATCACACCCTTAAGGAGAGACTCAAAATGTGGCAATCCCTTTCCCCCATGCTCCACGAGTTCCATCGAGAATCCGCCACCACGCGTCGCGTTCTCGAGCGCGTCCCAGCCGACAAACTCGCCTGGACGCCTCACGCAAAATCCATGAGCATCGGCAAACTCGCCGGCCATATCGCCACTGTTCCCGGCGGTATCTCTCGCATCGCGCAAAATGACGTCCACGAAATCGATCCGGCCGCCTTCGCCGCGCAACAACCAAAAGATAAGCAGGAAATCCTCGACGCCTTCGAAGCGAGCAAAAAATCCGCCGAACAATACATCGAGAGCCTTAGCGAATCGCAAGCCACCGCAATCTGGCGCCTCACGGCAAAAGGTCAGGAGATTCTCGCGATCCCTCGCGTCGAGCTCATCCGCAACATCATGTTCAACCACCTGTACCACCACCGCGGCCAGCTTTCGGTCTACCTGCGCCTGCTCGACGTCCCCGTCCCGTCCATCTACGGCCCCAGCGCCGACGAAAACCCCTTCGCCCAAGCAAACTGAGCGCATCATTATCCTTCGTGGGGGCAGGGTCGACCCGCCTTCGCTACAACGCCACCACCTCATCAAGTCTGGTCGCTCAACCTCCCGACACCGACACGATGCTACGATCTTCACTTAACCATGGCTGACGCGATCCCCCCACTCATCGACTATTCGGTCACGATTGACGCCCTTCCTTCGCTCGTCTGGCATTTCCTGACCGACCGCCGTGCCATGCTCACGTGGATGGCGCAGCCCGGACTTCAAGTTGAAGTAGATACCAACTGGGGTGTCGGCAGTCCCATCGTCACCAGAGGCTTCCTCCACAACGGAATTGCTTTCGAAAACCGCGGAGTCGTTCAACGCTTCGAACCCAGCGAGCACCTGCAATACACCCATTCAAATTCCCTGTCGCGACTCCCGGATAAATCATGGAGCGACTGCATCGTAGAGTTTCGGCTGCAACCTTCCGGGGCCACAACGGTGCTGAACATCTCGATCCATAACTTCGCTACCGAATCGATCTACCATCACCTCAATTTTTATTGGCGTGGCACAATCAACATCATCAAGCAAGTCGTCGAGGCCGCGCCACGCGACCGATCGGTCGAATCCGTAGAGCTTGCGAAGCGTTACGGAGATGTTTGCCGCGGCTCGGGCGAAGGTCGCTCTTGACAATCGGTTATATTTGTGGTACTATATAATTTTGGTTAACTAGCGGAGAACAAAGGCCTTACCTTGCCCGCTGGCCCCGTCTACCGCCTCTCTTTTTTTGCACCAGCCCAAACAACCTACTCGGCCTTATCCCGATCTTTTCGAACATCTAGCGTCCCTAAACCAACATCGAGTACCTCTAAACCACAGACCGCAAAGCGTTTGTTCACTCCTGTTTTCTGTATATCTGTAACAGATTTAAAATCAATAACTTCCCCACTCTTTGAAAAATATGGGGGTATACCCCCAATCTTCCCAAAACGGAACGGAACTTTTCAGGCGGCGCTTCGTCTTTCATATGGACAATCCAAAGGAGCAGCTGCTAGCTTCTTTGGTATGTCCAAAGGAAACCCTCACGTGACCAAAAGATCCGACGTCCTCCAAGGCACGCTCGACCTCATGGTCCTCAAAACGCTCCATGCCCTCGGTCCCCAGCACGGCTTCGGCATCGCCCGCCGCATCGAGCAAGTTAGCGAAGACGTATTAAAACTCAACGAAGGCACCGTCTACACCTCCCTGCTCCGCCTCCAGCAACAGGGCTGGATCTCCGCGAGCTGGGGCATTTCCGACAACAATCGAAAAGCGAAGTTCTACTCGATCACCAAAGAAGGCTCGAAGCAGCTCGCTCACGAAACCGAAGAGTGGGAGCGAATTTCCGGCGTGATCGGCCGCGTGCTCAAACTCGAAGGAGAAAAGCCATGATCGCGCGACTCCGCACGCTCTTCGCAAAATTTCGTCGGTTCTTCGCGAACGACGAAACGCGCGAGCAACAAGACATCGAAATCGACGACGAAATTCGCGAGCATCTACAGCTGCTCACGAACCGCTATGTCGCGCAAGGCATGTCGCGCAACGACGCTGCCGCAGCCGCGCGCCGCCAATTCGGAAATCTCGCCGTCCACCACGAAGACCGCCACGAAACCCAAACCATCAGTTGGGTCGAAACTCTCTGGCGCGACATTCGCTACGGCGCGCGCCAGCTTCGCCACCAACCGCTCTTCACCACCGTCGCGATCGCCACACTTGCCATCGGTATCGGCGCGAACACCGCCGTCTTCACATTGCTCGACCAACTCGTCCTCCGCCTCCTGCCCGTCAAAGACCCATCCCACCTCGTGATGATTTGGCCCGACGGCCCAAACTTCGGCAACAACAACGGCAACCGCGTCGTTTCGTACCCTTTCTGCCAGGATATTCGCAAATCTCCCGCGCTCGAATCCGTGATGTGCTCCGACAATACCCGGGAAGCAGTCACGATCGACGGCGACACGGAGAGTCTCGACGTCGAACTCGTTTCCGGAAACTACTTTGAGACTCTCGGAGTCAAACCCGCACTCGGGCGCGTCTTCAGTTCCGCCGCTGAAGACCAGATTTGGTCAGGCTCACCGTCGATCGTGTTGAGCTATCGATTCTGGCAGGAGCGATTCGGCGCCGATCCGCACGTCATCGGCAAGAAAATTCTGGTCAACAACTATCCGATGGAAATCGTCGGCGTCTCCGCTGCGGGCTTCGCTGGAGAAGATCCCGCGCAGTCGCCGCACCTGCGCATTCCTCTGCTGATGCTTCCTGTCCTGCCGACCGACGGCGAATCGCTCACCGACCGGAACTCACATTGGCTGCAAGCATTCGCTCGCCTCTCTCCGGGTTTCACGGCGCAATCCGCTGGGGTTGCGTTGCAGCCGCTGTTCCATCAAACGCTCGAAACGGATGCTGCCGATCCAAATTTTGCAAAGCTTTCTCCGTACGACCGCACGCTATTTTTCAAGCGTTCAGTCACCGTCGAAACCGCATCGACCGGTTTCTCCAATATGCGCGTCCAATTTTCGACCGCGTTGGTCGTTTTGATGTGCATGGCCGGACTGATTCTTCTAGTCGCTTGCTCGAACGTTGCCAGCCTGATGGTCGCGCGAGCGGCTGCTCGACAAAAGGAAATCGCCGTGCGCCTTGCCATCGGCGCGAGCCGCCGCGCGCTGATTCGCAGCCTGGTCGTCGAAAGTCTGATGCTTGCCGACGCTGGCGTCATCTTCGGTCTTTTGCTGTCCGAGGTCTCGATCCGGGCCCTGCTCGCGATGATGCCCAATGGAAATACGCTCACGATGCTCCAAGCGCAACCCGATCAACGCATCCTGGTGTTCAGCATCGTCGTCGCTTTCGCCACAGGCTTGCTCTTCGGCCTCGCGCCGGCCTTGCAAGGCACGCGCCTCGACGTTTCGTCCACGCTCAAGGATGCCGCGATCGTGAACGCCGGCCGATCGGCGCGCACAAGAAAAATCCTCGTCACCGCACAAGTCGCGCTCTCGTTTCTCCTGCTTGTCGGCGCCGGCCTCTTCGCCAGAACGCTCTACAACCTGGAAAACTTCAACACGGGAATGAATAACATCCAGAATCTCGTCACGTTCAACGTTGACCCGCGTGGCGCGAGATACACAACCGAAAAAGCCCAGGCGCTGTACAAAAATGCGCTCGACCAGATTCGCGCAACTCCAGGCGTGACGTCGGCCGGATTCTCCGTCGTGCCCCTTCTCGCGGGATACAACTGGAGCGGCGGCATCAATGTGGTCGGCCATCGTGTGAAAGACGGCGAGGACGTAACTGCAACGAACAATCTCATTTCACCGGAATTCTTTAAAACCATGGGTATCGGGCTGCTCGACGGACGCGACTTCGACGACCGCGACCGCTATAAAGGGCAAGCCCCCGATTCGATGCCATCGATCTGTATCGTAAATCGGAATTTTGCCGAGCATTTCTTTGGCAAAGAAACCGCCGTCGGCCACTTCGCCCATTTTCTGTTCCGCGACAAACCGACGTTTGAAATTGTCGGCGTCGTTGAAAATTCCACTTCTCGCAGCCCACGCGAACAAGCGGACCAACGCGAAGTCTATTTTGCCGAGTACCAGGCGCCTTTTGTTCTCCAGAGCTCGTTCTACGTCCGCGCATCGTCGGACTCCAGAGCGCTCCATGGAACTCTGCGCTCGATCATGGCGAACCTCGATCCTTCTCTGCCTGTCATGAACATGAAGACGCTCGATACCCAACTCGACGAAGTTCTCAATACCGAGCGCTTGATCGCGTCGCTATCGGTGGTCTTTGGTCTCGTCGCGACGGCGCTCGCTGCCCTCGGCCTCTACGGCGTCGTAGCGTTCTCCGTCGCCAGCCGTACCAAGGAGATCGGCGTCCGCATGGCTCTTGGCGCTCCCAAAGGCTCCGTACTTTGGCTCATCCTGCGCGAAACGATGATCCTCGTTACCGTCGGCATCGCCATTGGTATTCCCGTGGCGTACGGACTCAGCCATTATGTCAAGTCGCAGCTCTACGGCGTGAAGTCGACCGATGCCGCCACCGGCTTGGCCGCTCTCGCGATTTTGGCCGTGGTCGCCGCACTCTCCGGCCTGGTGCCGGCCCGCCGCGCCAGCACCATCGACCCACTCCGAGCCCTGCGCCACGAATAGCGGATCTAAGCTGGCATCGCAAATGCACTGGGACGAATCGCGATAGATTTGCGTAACTTAGCTGATTACGGATTTCTGGAGAACCTGGGCAATCAAGCCGTCAACTTTGTATGCGATCGATGAAATTTTTCGTGAACGCGAAGCGTCAAACCTGCATCACACCCTGTGGCCGGGAGTGCGACGAGTTGGCCACCAGTACAGGAAACCCCTTGGGCATCGTACCCGATTCAATTCTTGCTGGTTGCGACGCTGAACCTTATAAAGGAAAAGTCCGGGAATTCACCCTCATGGGCGCTCGCAAACTCTTGCTCGACCTCTGCTCGCCTTCCGCAACGCGCCGAACTTCAGCCAGGCTTGTGATCTTTTGCGCCGCCTTGCTGCTCGCATGCGCGGCTTGTCCGGCGTTCGCTCAGCACCCTGGGCCACAGCAACAACAAGCCGCCGGCGATCCCCAACCGGAAGGGCTTCCCCGCGTCGCTCCTGCCCTTACGAACAACCAGGCAAAATCCACAACAGGTACGATCTGCGGTTCGATTATCGACGTCACCGGTGCGCCCGTTGTCGGCGCGAAAATCACGATCACGCGCAAGGACCAGTCCACCGACGAAACGTACTCCGATGAAAACGGCCGCTTCACCCTGAGCAACGTGAAGGCCGGCGAGTTTCAGCTGACCATCTCTTCGCCAGGGTTCACCTCGCAGGGCACGTCGGGCTTGCTGCATGAGGGAGAGAACTACTCGGTGCCGCAGGTGGCGCTCACTTTGGCCACGGAACTCACCGAAGTCCACGTAACGATGTCGCAGATGGAAATCGCCGAAGCGGAAATCAAGGAGCAGGAAAAACAGCGTGTGCTCGGCTTCGTTCCGAACTTCTACGTGAGTTATGTTTCCGACGCGGCCCCGCTCACAGCGAAACAAAAATTCGAGCTCGCCTGGAAAACCACGATCGACCCAGTGACCTTTGCGGTGACAGGCGTCATCGCCGGACTCGAGCAGTCGCAGGATGCGTTCCAGGGATACGGGCAGGGCTCGCAGGGTTACGCCAAGCGATTCGGCGCGGTGTATGCTGACGGAGCCACCGCCACTTTCATCGGCGGAGCCATTCTGCCTACAGTCTTCAAGCAAGATCCGCGGTACTTCTACAAAGGCACAGGCAGCAAGAAGTCGCGCGCGCTTTATGCGCTGGCCAATGCCGTGATCTGCAAAGGCGACAACGGTAAATGGCAACCGGCGTATTCAACTATTCTTGGATCGCTGGCGGCCGGCGGAATTTCCAACCTCTATTACGATAAAGATGACCGCGGCGCTGATCTCGTGTTCGAAAATGCGCTGGTCGGTATTGGCGCCAATGCCCTCACCAACTTGTTGCAGGAATTTGTCGTAAAAAAGCTGACGCCGCACGCGCAAAGGACTCCGCCAGTCGCGGCTGCGCCCTGAGCCTGAATTACAACTCGATCTAAAACTGATAGCAGTCGATCGGCGCCTTTGCGCCAACTGGCGTGCGTGTTGCTCGTCGTGTACGATGAATCGACCCACCAACTAAGGAGAGTTCATGACACGTCCCGCAGGAACGTACGCCATTTTCGAGACGTCGCAGGGCAACATTGTTGTGAGATTGCTCGAAAAGGAAGCGCCGAACACCGTCGCGAATTTCGTCGGCCTCGCCGAAGGCACAAAAGAATTCACCAACGAACGCACCGGCAAAAAGGAAAAGCGACCCTTCTATGACGGACTGGTTTTTCACCGCGTCATTCCCGACTTCATGATTCAGGGCGGATGCCCCGAAGGCAGCGGCCGCGGCGGACCGGGCTACAAATTCGGCGACGAATTTCATCCTTCGCTCAAACACTCCAAGGCCGGCAAACTTTCG
>JAFAZL010000562.1 GCA_019239815.1 Acidobacteriota bacterium | reverse complement strand
CACCGCACCCGTCGACAAATCATAAACTCCCCCAACCACCTTCACCTTACCCGCCTTCACCGCCGGCCCCACGATCGGCTCAAGCTCCTTCAGGCGCGTGACACCGATCTCCACGTTTTTCTTGATCGCATTCTCCAGGGGATCGCCCGGCATACCCGCGCTTTGCGTCACCGCCGGCTTCACCAACTCTACCAACCCATTGATCGCCCCTGGCAGCGAGTCCTTGGCATTGATGTGTTGCATAGCCGCCTTCACCGCTCCGCACGCGCTGTGTCCCAGGACCACGATCAGCGGCACTTTCAGCTCCGCCACGCCGTATTCGATGCTCCCTTTCACCATCACACCCGATCCATACACAACGTTCCCCGCCACGCGAATTACAAAAATATCGCCGACACCAGTGTCGAACAAAATCTCCGGCGCCACGCGCGAATCTGCGCAGCTCACAATGATCGCTTCCGGATACTGCGCCTTCGCCAGTGCCTTGAAATCCTCCGGTTTGCGTCCCGCCGCCTTCACTTGCCCTTTCACAAACCGCGCATTCCCCTCCATCAACTTCTTCAGCGCCACATCCGGATCGATCGCCTTTCCGCTCGGTTCATCGGCGCGCACCGCACCAAACATCTCGCCGGGCATGGAAAATCCCATCCCCGCCGCCAATCCGGCCGCTACTCCGGCTCCCAGCAAAAAATCCCGACGTGAATTCTTCACGTTCACCCTCCATTCAGAATCGCTCACTGAAAATTTTTGCCCGCAATTGCCGCAGATTGTCTACCGCGAGGACCGACTCACGCAAGCGACTTTATGGAGGGATGAACACCCCTGTCGCACGCCGCGATGTGTACGGGCGCAGCACTGCTGCGCCCCATGTACGCAAGGTCAATCCGCTTCATGATCTTCTCTTCGATTTGCGATCACGCGCACAGTTCAATGCGAATCGGCCTGCTTCACACTCGCTCAATCCAAGAATTTTCCGATCAACCACATGTGTCCCGAAGGATCCACCACCGAGCCCTGCAACATCCTCCCGATCGGCTTCGGCCCCTTCGTCTCGTAGTTGTGCTCTTTCACTTCATTCCGCAGCGTAGCACCAGCTGCCACCGCCTTGGCCTGTGTCGCGACAGGATCATCGACAAACAACTCGATCCGCACTGTCGTGAATCCCGCCGCCGACGGCCCGCGGGTCCCAAATTCCGGCGACTCCGTCGCTAAGAAGAATCTCACCCCACCGATCGCCAGCCCCGCCACCATATGCTCGTCCCCGCCAATCGTCCAATGCACCTCCGCCCCAAACGCCTTCTTGTAAAACTCCACCGCCGCCTTCGCATCACTCACCGCCAACATCACCGCAATCTCCGTCGCCATCGCTCCTCCAATTCACAACTTCAATACTCACCAATCCTCAGCCACCATCCCTGAACCGCACCTGAATTTTGTACGGGCGCAGCACTGCTGCGCCCCAAGCCAGCACAATCAATCCGCGCAAGACTCTTTTCCTTCGATTCCCGCAGCCAACAATCGCTTGCTGCTCACCGAAAGAAAATGTACCTTCCGTTCGGTTCTCAACCTCGACATCGGCAAGGAACAGTCCGTGCTTATTCCTCAATCCGTTGGCCTTCTCACGGCTCTCGCCGCGCTAACAATAGCACTCCAACCCATTCATGCTGCGCCCCAATCTCCCAACGCAAACGATCCACCCGCCCACCTTACCGCCGAGCAAGACCACCAACGCCTCATGGATCTCCTCCACGTCACTACCGTCCGCCCCGCCGCCAACGGCTCCCCCAACGCCACCGACCACCTACCCAACTACGACGAATCCAAAGCCGGCCCCGACTCCCCACTTCCCGACCCCCTCATCTTCAAAAACGGCAAGCCCGTCAAATCCGCCAAAGACTGGCAGAAAAAGCGCCGCGCCGAAATCTTCGAAGACTTCGACCGCGAAATCTACGGCCGCGTCCCCGCCCGCACGCCAAAAGTGGCCTGGGAACTCATCGACACCACCAACGAAACCAACGGCGACGTCCCCGTCGTCACAAAACATCTTGTCGGCCACGTCGACAACTCCGCCTATCCCGCCGTCACCGTCAACATCGAACTCACCGTCTCCACCCCCGCCAAAGCCAAAGCCACCACACCCGTCCCCGTCATGCTGGAACTCGCCTTCAGCAAAGAAGTCATGGAGCGTATAGCCAAGCTCTACCCCGAGATGGCAAAGCAAGCCGCCGTGTCGCCCACTTGGCAGCAGCAACTCCTGGCCAAAGGCTGGGGTTACGCCATCTACATCCCCACCAGCGTCCAGGCCGACAAAGGCGACGGCCTGACCGAAGGCATCATCGGCCTCGTCAACAAAGGCCAGCCGCGCGGACTCGACACTTGGGGCGCTCTTCGCGCGTGGGCCTGGGGAGCCAGTCGCTGCCTCGACTATTTCGAAACCGACAAATCCGTCGACGCCAAACAAGTCGGCATCACCGGCCACTCGCGCTATGGCAAAGCCTCCCTGGTCGCCATGGCCTACGACCCTCGCTTCGCCATCGGCTACATCAGCTCGCCCGGAGCAGGCGGCGCCGAACTCTACCGCCGTAACTTCGGCGAGCAAATGGGCAATCTCGCCGGCACTGGCGAATACCACTGGTTCGCAGGCAATTTCATCAAGTACGACGGCAAGCTCTATCCCAAAGATCTCCCCGTCGATTCCCACGAACTCATCGCGCTCTGCGCCCCGCGCCCCGTCTTCATCGGCGGCGGCGCCACGCAAGGCGACGGCTGGGTCGACGCCAAAGGCACCTTCCTCGCCGCCGTTGGCGCCGGCCCCGTCTACAAACTCCTCGGCAAAAAAACCCTCGGCACAATCGAGGGCGGCCAATTCACCGCCATCAGTGCCACCCAATTCCCGCCCATCGAAACCCCTCTCATCGACGGCGACATCGCCTTTCGCCAACACAGCGGCGGCCACACCCCCGCCCCCAACTGGCCCACCTTCCTCACCTTCGCGTCACGTTACATCCACAGTTCCTACACGCCTCAGTAACCGCAACCAGCGCCATTTCGGTGCCGCACCCAGGTTTAGACCAACCAATCTCCACCCATCCCATAACGACGACCTCGTTCATATCGCCGCCACCCTGTAGCCGCGATCGTCGCCCAGATCGCGGGATTTATATCCAACACGACCGAGCCGCATCCGCATCGCCACCCATCCATGCTCCACTCGCTAGTCACCCTCACAACACACTCCCCCCTCGACACATTTTCACCGGTGTATGATGTTTTCAACGCAATCGAGTCGAAAGGTCGGAAAAAAGAGGGTCGAATAATGGTCACCGCCACAGGCATCGTCGCCGTAGTCTCCCAACTCTTCCACGCTAACGATCACACCAGCGTCTGGCTAACCTTCGCCATCGTCTGGATCACCTGCGCCCTCGGCGCGCTCGCCAGCTCCTCGATCGTTTTCCGCGTAGCCGAAGTCCGCAACCGCATCATCTCCCAGCAACGCACCCATCGCTCCCGCCGCTAATCAATCCGTCGTCCGCGAATCATTGGCGCGATTCGAATCGCAAACGCATCGGCCCATAAGAAACTCTAATTGGACAGATTTTTTCCCAAGCGTAAAATAACAGTTGTAGAACGCTGCGTCCGAATCCTAACTTCCGTTCTTGCTCTGTGTACTCAGCGCCATCTGTAGTGAGTTCATCCGAATACGAATATCAAGCGAAACAGCATGTCTCGCATCCTATTCATTACACGCACCTTATTCACTCTTTGACAGAAGTGGCACCCAGGCTTTCGTAATTGTCTCAAAATAAATGACATTGGCACTCTTCGCGAAAATACGGGGGGTGATACCCTGTTCTTCCCAAAACGGAACTCGCGAGCCCACGACGACCAGCTAAACCCATGATCGAAGGCCGCCCCAGCCGAACCGCCATGCGTGTCGCCCTTCGCCGCGCCGCCCATCAGCTCTTCGACAACCCGAGGGTGCTCGAAGACCCCTTGGCCGTCCGCATCGTCGGGC
>JAFAZL010000505.1 GCA_019239815.1 Acidobacteriota bacterium | reverse complement strand
GGCCTGCTCGATGCCCTTCTTGATGGCCATGGGAACTTCCCGCGCCTTTCCCATGCCGAACCCGGCGTGGCCGCGGCTGTCCCCGACGACGACCAGAGCAGAGAAGCTCAGGTTTTTGCCGCCCTTGACGACCTTGGTGACGCGGTTGATGGCGATGACGTCGTCCTTGAGATCGGAAGGATTGACCTCAATGAGCCGTCGAATCGCTAGACTGTCTCGCAAAAGTTGTTTGGACATAAGCTTAAAACTGTAACCCCGCTTCCCGCGCCGCGTCCGCGAGCGCCTTAACGCGACCGTGATACTTGTATCCGCCGCGATCGAACACGACTTTCGAAACTCCCGCGGCCTTGGCGCGGTCGGCGATCGCTTTGCCGATCACTTTTGCCGCCGCGATGTTGCCGCCACCCTTGAGACCCTTCTTGGTTTCCTTGTCGACGGAGCTGGCGGACGCGAGCGTCTTGCCGTTGCTGTCGTCGATGATCTGGGTGTAGATGTGTCCCACCGAGCGATACACGCAAAGGCGCGGGCGCTCAGAGGTGCCGGAAACCCGGGTGCGCACGCGGTCGTGAATGCGACGACGATGCGCGTCCTTGGAAATTCTGCGAACTCTCGGCGAAGCCACTGTCTTGTCTCCTTCAATCCTCGGCTGCTAGCAGCCTTCAAACTTAGGCTGCTTGCCGCAGCCCTAAACTCTTTTCGTTGCGACGAGCGATGCGACTACGCGGCGCCCGCCTTGGCTCCGGCCTTGCCGGCTTTCTTCTTCAAGCGTTCGCCGGTGATGCGAATGCCCTTCTGCTTGTACGGATCGGGCGGACGCAGCGAGCGAATGTCGGCGGATACCTGGCCGACCTGGCCCTTGTCGGCGCCGCTGACAACCAGGTGCGTCTGCTTTTCGACGGCGATCTGAATGCCCTCGGGAATCTTGAACTCGATCGGGTGTGATTTGCCGAGCGCGAACGCGACGGCTTTGCCCTTGAGTTCGGCGCGGTAACCGACGCCGACGATGTCGAGCTCTTTCTTGAAGCCGGTGGTAACGCCGGTGACCGCGTTGGCGACGAGAGCGCGAGCGAGCCCGTGCACGGCGGCGTGATCGTCGGAATCGCGAAGAGCGCTGAGCACGTTGTCTTTCTGCTCGAAGCGGACGCCGCGGGGAACACCGATGGTCAGTTTGCCCTTCGGGCCCTGGACGTCGATCTTTTCGGGCGTGATGCCGATCTTCACTCCGCTGGGCACTGAAATTGGTTTTTTGCCGATACGTGACATCTGTCGTTTTCCTCGATCGAACTGCTAATTCGTTACAGCGGCGGGGCAAGCCCCGCCGCTGTAAAACCTTGCTTGCTACCAAACTTCGCAGAGAAGCTCGCCGCCGGTCTTGGACTTGCGCGCGGCGCGACCGCTCATCAAACCTTTCGGCGTGGTGAGGATGCTGATGCCGAGTCCGCCGACGACCGGGCGAATGTCCATCGCGCCGACGTAACGGCGCGCACCCGGACGCGAAACGCGCTTCAGGCCGGTGATGACGCTGCGGCGGTCGGGCGTGTACTTCAGGAAGACGCGTAGCAATTTGCGCGACTTGTTTTCGTCAACCAGCTTGAAGGTCGAGATGTAACCCTCTTCCTTGAGGATGCGGGCGATCTCGGTCTTCAGTTTCGAGACCGGGACGTCCACGCGCTGGTGCTTGGCAGCCGCGGCGTTGCGGATGCGTGTCAGAAAATCGCCGATGGGATCGGTCTGCATGTTTTCGTCGAGTCCTTTACCAGCTCGCCTTCACGACGCCGGGAATTTCACCCTTGAGCGCCATGCCGCGGAAGCAAATTCTGCACATCTCAAACTTGCGAATGTAGGCGCGCGCGCGGCCGCAGACGCGGCAGCGATTTCGCACGCGAACCTTGAACTTGGGCTTCTTCAGTGTCTTTGCGATTTTTGCGGTACGTGCCATTTATTGTTGACTCCCTGGAGTTCGCAGCGGGAAGCCGAGGCCCTTGAGAAGCTCGCGGCCTTCCTCGTCGTTTCTTGCGCTGGTGGTGAGCGTGATGTTCATGCCCTTGATTTTGTCGACGCGGGTGTAGTCGATCTCTGGGAACACCAGCTGATCCTTGAGACCGAGCGTGTAGTTGCCGCGGCCGTCGAACGCGTTCGACGGGAGACCGCGGAAGTCGCGGACGCGCGGCAGAACGACGTTGCAGAGCCGGTCGATGAATTCGTACATCTTGTCGCCGCGCAGCGTGACCGCGCAGCCGATCGGCATGCCCTTGCGGATTTTGAAGTTCGCAATCGATTTTTTCGCGCGCGTGATCACCGGCTTTTGGCCGCTGATCTGGCCGAGCTCGACGGCCGCAGTGTCGAGCAGCTTCGCGTTCTGGCTGGCTTCGCCGAGGCCGATGTTGAGCGTGACCTTTTGCAGCTTGGGCACGGCCATGACATTCTTCCAACCGAAGCGCTTCATGAGCGCCGGAACCGTTTCGCTTCTGTATTTTTCCTGCAATCGACTCTTCATTGCTTCGTTACCTTTGCCTCGAATTCTTCCGTTGCCGTTACTTGTCCAAAGTTGCGTCGCACTTCCTGCAAATCCGCGTCTTGGTGCCGTCGGCGGCGATTTTGTGGCCGATACGCGTGTGCTTGCCGCAGCTGTTGCAGACGACCATCACGTTCGAAATGTTGATGGCGCCTTCCTTTTCGACGATGCCGCCCTTGATGTTCTTCTGCGGATTCGGTCGGGTGTGGCGCTTGACGATCGCGACGTGTTCGACCACGACGCGATTCGTCTTGGCGTTGATGGAGAGCACGCGTCCGGTCTTGCCCGCGTCGCGCCCGGCCATCACTTTCACGTTATCGCCCTTGCGAATCTGAATCCTGTGACGTTCCG